>CAZIXL010000620.1:0-2482 GCA_964542885.1 uncultured bacterium | reverse complement strand
TCTCCTCGTCCGGCAGCGCCCACACCGCTGTTTGCAGCTCGCGCGCCTGGTCCGAGATCCGGACGTCGTCCCGTCCGCCGTCCGGAACGGACGACGAGGACGCGTCGGACGGGCGCTGCGGCGTGTTGCCGGCTCCCGGTCGCGACGTGCGCGAGATCGGAATGCCCGGGGTGTGTCCCGAAGGTGTCGGTCGGACGGTCATGTTCCCCTCGTCGGGCGCGGCCTTCCGGGTCGAGGTCCGCCGCCGACGGTCGTCGGGGGGCGGTGCCGGAAGCTCCACGCCTCTCGTGGCCCAGTATCGGCGGCGACTTGGCCGGACTTGAGGGGCCGGGGCCCCGGTCCGGCGCCGGTCACGCGCCGCGGGGCGCGGCCGCCTCGTGGCCGACCGGCTCGGAGAGCCCGGCGGCGATCTGGCGGTCGATCTCGATCAGGGCGCGCAGTCCGTCGCGCGTCGGCTGGGCGAGCATCTCGAAGGTCCGGCGGTCGATGAACGCCGACAGCTGGAGCAGGTTCGAGCGCAGGTCGCGCGGCAGGGCGCAGCCCTCGGCGAGCAGCTCGCCCTGGAAGAACGTCCACAGGCGCTGGTTGTAGCGCAGGGCGTCGTCGAGGCGCGTCGGCCGGTCGGCGGCGTCCCAGGAGGAGCGGCAGGCTTCGAGCTGGCGGGCCGCCTTGTACAGCGCTGCGGCTTCGAGCTCGCGTCCCGAGGGTGCGGATTTCGCCCCGGATTCGTAGGCACGGCGGGCGCTACCGTACATGCGCGAGGAGATCCTTTTCGTAGGCGAGGAGCTGCCGGCCGAGCTTGAGCGCGGGGTAGTAGCGCCCCGCACGCACGGCCTCGTCGATCGGATCGATCAGGCGCCGCGTGCTCGGGCTCGCGTCGAGGACGTCGTCCACCAGCTCGCGGTAGCTCTGTTCGTGCGCGGGGCGGCGCTGCGGGTCGACGTACATCAGCTGGATCGCGAGGACGATCCGCTCGCACGGCGTCCGGACGCTCGCCGGGCTGAGGATGTCGGCCCCCCGCAGGACGGGCACCTCGGTCTCGACGAACAACTCGGCCCGGTGCTTGCCGTTCGTGAGGACCGCCCCACCGAGGATCGCCCGTTCGTGAGGTTTCAATGTGAGCCGCAGTGCCATGGAGTCCGCTCTTTCTTTCCCTGGTCGGGAAGGGAGGTGCGACCGCCGGATCCGACCGGCGGGCGCCGGTGAGCCGGAAGAACTTCTGTCTCCGGCTCACCGGCCCGCACTTCCCTCGCTTGTATGGCTGTCAAGGGCCGGAGCGGGTTTCGCCGCCGTTCCCTACGACCGGCCCGCCTCCACTAGAAAAGCCGCAGGATCGACTGCTGGGCCTGCGACGACAGCTGCAGGGCGACGACGCCGAGCTGCTGGCGCGTCTGCAGCGCGAGCATGTTGGCGCCCTCTTCGTTCGAATCGGCCGCGGTGAGCTGGTCGGCGCCCGTGGACAGCGTGTTGATCAGGTTGGTCGTGAACTCCTGGCGCGTGGTCACGACACCGTTGTTCGACGCCAGCGTCTTGGCGTTCGTGCGGAGCGTGTTCAGCGCGGCGTCGAGTTCCGTCACGGCGGCGTCGACGTTCGCGTCGGTCGCCCACGAGCCGGCGGCGGCCGAGATCGACAGGCCGGTCGTCGAGGCGTCGAAGCCGGAGACCGTCAGGCTCGAGGAGCCATCCTCGTTGAACGACACGGTCAGGTCGTCGCTGCCCAGGAAGTTCGTGCCCTTGTAGCCGGCGTCCGACGCGAGGTCGTCGATCTGGCTGCGGAGCGAGTCGAACTGCGTCGCGAGCGACGCACGGTCCGCGGTCGTCGCGGCACGGGCGGACGCGGCGAGACCCTTCGCCTGCTCGATCAGCTTGGTGATGCCGTCGATGCCCTGCAGGGCGGCCTTCACCGTCTGGATCGCCTCGTTCATCTGGTCCTTGCGGGCCGCGAGGTCGTTCGCGCGGTTCAGGTGGTTCTGCGCGGCGAAGTAGGCCGACGGGTCGTCGACCGAGCTGTTGACGCGCTTGCCGGTCGCGAGGCGCTCGGTCGTGCGGGCCTGGAGGGAGGCGACGTTCTGGAGGCTCACGAGGTTGTTGCGCATGCCGCCAGCGAGGGTGATGTCGTTGATCGCCATGTTGCAGGTATCCCTTTCTCGGGATCTGGATGTTCTGCACCTGGCTTCTGCCTGGGCGCCGGCACAATGCCGACGGGACCTAGGCTCGGACCCCGGGCGGGAAACTTGAGAGCCGATCCCCGTCCGGCGACACGCGTTACCCGCCCCCGACGCGGGCGAAACGCAACCCCGGCCGTGCCGGTGGCGGCCCGGGAGCGGCCGCGGCGGGCACCCGCTCGACGCGGCCGGCCCCGGCCGGCGCGTCCGGCCGCAAAACGCCGCCGGCGGGCTGCGAGTGGACTCGAGCCCGCCGGTGGGACCTTCCCTGGAGTGCCGGGCGGTTCGCGCCTCCTGCGCTCGCCGTCCGGATCCTC
>CAZIXL010000619.1:0-2484 GCA_964542885.1 uncultured bacterium | reverse complement strand
CACCGCCAGGGTCTTCGTGCCGCGCAGGTACAGGAAGCAGTCCATCGGACCGGGCACGGCGCCGGCGGCGTTCTGCAGGAAGCGCAGCGACTCGGCGAGGGCGTCGTCCGAGGTCACGAGCGCGCCACCCACCATGTCGCTGTGCCCGTTCAGGTACTTGGTCACCGAGTGCATCACGACGTCGGCACCCAGCTCGAGCGGGCGCTGGAAGTACGGCGTCATGAACGTGTTGTCGACGAGCGTGCGGATGCCGCGGCGGCGCGAGCGCTCCGAGATCGCGCGGATGTCCGCGAGCTGCATGAGCGGGTTGGTCGGCGTCTCGACCCACACGAGCTTCGTCGCCGGCGTGCACGCGGCTTCGACGCTCGCCGGGTCGCTGGCGTCCACGAACGTGAACGCGAGCCCGTGGCGCTTCCACACCTTCTCGAACAGTCGGTAGGTGCCGCCGTAGGTGTTGTTGCCGCACACGACGTGGTCGCCGGCCGAGAGCGTCTGCATCACGACGTTCGTGGCCGCGAGCCCCGAGGCGAAGCTGAAACCGTGGCGCCCGCCCTCGAGCGCGGCCAGGTTCCGCTCGAGCGTCGCGCGCGTCAGGTTGTGCGTGCGCGCGTACTCGAAGCCCTTGTGGTGGCCGAGCGACTCCTGCGCGTAGGTGGACGTCTGGTAGATCGGGGTCATCACCGCACCGGTCGCGAGGTCGGGCTCCTGCCCCGCGTGCACGGCCTTCGTCGCGAAGCCCGCGTCCGGGCCGATCGAGCTGCCGCCCATCATTCGCCTCCCGCGATGAACTGGATCATGTCGTAGCGCGTCAGGATGCCCGTGACCGCACCGCCCTCGCGGACCAGGACCGCCGCGTTGCGCGACGCGAGCAGCTTCGCGACCGCCTCGGCCGGCTCCTCGGCGCCGACGACCGGCAGCGGCGCCGCCATGAAGTCGTCCACGCGCTTCTCGAGGCTCGCGGGGCTCGCCAGCGCCGTGCGCAGCACCTCGCCCTCCTCGAGCGTGCCCACCACCTCGCCGCCGCGCAGCACGGGCAGCTGCGAGACGTCGTGCTGCTCGATCAGCGTGAGCGCGCGGCGCAGCGGCTCGCCCGACTCGACCGAGATGAGCTGGCGCAGGCGCGGCGTCTTGCCGGTCAGCAGGCCGGCGACGCGCGCCGCCGACAGGTCGAGCAGGTGGTTGTCGCGCATCCATTCGTCGTTGTGGACCTTGGTCAGGTAGCGCTCGCCCGTGTCGGGCAGCAGCACCACGACCAGGTCGTCAGGTCCGCAGTCCTTCGCGACCTGCAGCGCGACCCAGGCGGCCATGCCGGCCGAGCCGCCGACGAAGATCGCGTCCTCGCGCGCCAGGCGGCGCGCGGTGTTGAGCCCGTTCCAGTCGTCGCAGGAGACGACGCGGTCCACGATCGAGAAGTCGGTGGCGCCGGGGATGAAGTCCTCGCCCACGCCCTCGATCTTGTACGTGTGGGCCTCGCCGACCTCGCCCGTTTCCTTGTAGTGCTTGAGGATCGAGCCCACCGGGTCGGCGCCGACGACCTGGACCTTCGGGTTCTTCTCCTTCAGGTAGCGCCCGGTGCCGCTGATCGTGCCACCGGTGCCCATTCCCGCCACGAAGTGCGTGATCTTCCCCGCCGTCTGCGTCCACAGCTCGGGGCCCGTCGTGGCGTAGTGCGCGGCCGGGTTCGCCGGGTTGTTGTACTGGTCCATGAGCACCGCGCCCGAGCGTTCCTTCGCGAGGCGCTTGGCGACCGAGTAGTACGAGTCGGGGTGCTCCGGCTCGACCGCGGTGGGGCTCAGGAAGACCTCGGCGCCGAACGCCTTGAGCAGGTTCACCTTCTCGCTCGACACCTTGTCGGGCATGCAGAAGGCGGCGCGGTAGCCCTTCACGGCCGCGACCATCGCCAGGCCCAGCCCGGTGTTGCCCGAGGTGCACTCGACGATCGTGCCGCCCGGCTTCAGGCGCCCCTGGCGTTCCATGTCCTCGACCATGGCGAGCCCGATGCGGTCCTTCACGCTGCCGCCGGGGTTGAAGAACTCGACCTTGGCCAGCACCGGGCAGGGCAGGCCGCGCGCGACCTCGCGCAGGCGGACGAGCGGCGTGCGGCCGACCGTGTCGAGGATGGACTCGAAATACTGGACGCCGTCGAGGGCCTTGCTCACGGGAGCCTCGTGGTGGGGAGGTGGCGGGCGGGTCGGGGATCGGCCGGCGCACCCCGCGAGGCCTCGGGCGGGGCCGCGTGCTCTGGGCCGGGCGACAAGCTAGGTGCTCGTTCTTCGCAGCGTCAAGGCCCGCGGCACCGCCGGCGGGCGCGGCCGCCGGCCGCCGCGCGCGGGCGGTGCACGCGAAACGAAGCGGCCCCCGGACGCGCGTCCGGGGGCCGGGATCGGTGCGGTCGGTCAGTGACCGCCGGTCATCTTCGCCTTCATGACGCCCTTCGGCAGCTTCGGCAGGTTCGCCTGCGGCTGGTGCAGGATGTGCGGCTCG
>CAZIXL010000618.1:0-2490 GCA_964542885.1 uncultured bacterium | reverse complement strand
CGACCGGCTACCCCGAGGGCCGGCGCATGTGGCTCCACGTGGTCGCGTACGACGCGGGCGGCGCGCCCGTGTTCGAGAGCGGCGCGTACGACGCCGCGACCGGCGTGCTCACGCACGACGCCGCGCTGCAGACGTACGAGACGCACCTCGGCATCTCGCCGGGCCTCGCTTCGGCGCTGGGCGCGACCGCCGGGCCGTCGTTCCACTTCGCGCTCAACGACACGGTCTGGCTCGACAATCGCATCCCGCCGCTCGGGTTCACGAACGGCGCGTTCGCGGCCTTCGGCGGCCGGCCCGTGGACGATTCGCGGCCCGAGCCGCGCTACGCCGACGGGCAGAACTGGGACGTCGCCGCGTACGCGCTGCCGCCGACCGCGCGCAAGGTCGTCGCCCGGCTGCTCTACCAGGGCACGAGCAGGGACTACGTCGAGTTCCTGCGCGACACGTATGCGACCGCCGAGGGGCAGGCGATGTACGACGCCTGGGTGGCGAACGGCCGCGCGGCACCGGTCGAGATGGTGCGCGACTCGAGCGCGTTCGCGCCGCTCGCGGTCGAGCCCGGGGCGGGCGGCACGCGCTGGACGGTGCGCGGGAACCCGTTCCAGGGCGTGCTGTCGTTCGCGCTCGCCCTGGACCAGGGCGCGAACGTCGGCTGGAGCGTCTACGACGCGCAGGGCCGCGCGCTCGCCGCGGCCGCGCCGCGGTGGCTCGGCGCCGGCACGCACCGGTTCGCGTGGAACGGCCGCGACCGGTCCGGCCGCGAGGCGGGAGCGGGCGTCTACTGGATGCGACTCACCGTGGACGATGCCACGGAGCACCGCCGCATCGTGCGCATCCGCTGACGCGAGCCCACGACGCGTTCGCAAGGCCCGCGGGGCGGGGACCCCGCGGGCCGAAGCGTCGCCGGTTCAGCCCGCGAAGTCGGCGGGCAGCGGCTCGCGCCGGCGCAGCCAGGCGGGCGGGATGCGCGGGTCGAGCAGCACCGAGAGCCCGCCCACGATCGCGCCGACGGCGTCCTGCGCGCCCGGCCGCTCGCAGGCGATCGTGACCGCACGTTCGAAGTTGCGGCCGTGGCGGGCCACGACCCACAGGCAGAAGGGCACGGTGTCCACGCTGGTCAGGTGGCGGCCCGTGCCCAGCGCCCGCGCGGCCTCGTCGGACTGGCCGGCCGTGAACGTGACCGCGCGCTCGATGCCGGTGCGCGTGCGGCTCCTCGGCAGTCCCTTCGCGATCGCGCGCAGCAGCGCGTCGCCGCGCGGCGGCTCGGCCGCCGCGAGCATGGCCGCGGCCACCGCCGCGGCGAGCGCGCCGACGCGCGCCTCGAGGTGCGAGTTCGTGACCACCGACGAACGGTCGATCTCGAGCGCCGCCCGCGGCGCGTCGCCGGCGAAGAACGCGCCGACCGGTGCCGCGCGCTGCGCCGCGCCGCTGCCGTAGGAGCCCTGGCCGCCGAAGAGCGAGGGTGCGACGTGGCTCCAGTGCTCGCCCGCGCGCAGGCCTTCGAAGACGGTCACCGCGCCGACGGCGTAGCCGCGGTGCGGCGCCTGGCCGTAGCGGCGCGCCAGGGCCACCGAGAGCGCGTCGGGATCGAGCGTGCCCTTTTCGAGCAGCGCCTCGACGACCGAGAGCGACGTGTGCGTCGCGTCGGTCCACGGCCAGGTGCCCGGGCCGTCGCCGACGGGCATCCGGAACGCCTCGAGCACGAGCGACTGCCCGTAGGCGTCGCCCACGGACAGCCCCTTCAGGCAGCGCAGCGCGTCGAGTCGGCCCATGCCGCGGACTCCCTTCCCCTGCGCCGCGGGCGCGTCGCGCGCCCCGGCCCGGTCAGAAGTTCCAGCCCAGCCCGGTGTTCACCTTGAGCTGGCGGTAGTGGCTCACGCCGTGGTGCTCGATCTCGAGGAAGTTGGACAGGCGGTCGGTCATCGTGAACGTCACGCCGCCGAGCAGCGTGTAGCCGCCCAGCGAGCGCGAGTCGTGCTGGTCGTTCACGTCGAGGCTCGGGGCGTCGACGTTCTCGTTGAGGAAGTGCACGGCGAGGCCGGCGCCCAGGTAGGGCTGCCAGTGGTCCCGCTGGAACGTCCAGCGCACCGCGCAGCCGAGCGAGGCGTCGCTGCGCGTCGTGCGCAGGCCGAAGAGCGACACGCGGCTCACGTTCTGCCAGAACTCGACGTTCGGCATGATCTCGACGTTCGGCACCAGCGCGCCGCTGCGCAGCCGCAGCCGCAGGCCGAGCCCCGAGAACGAGCTCTGGCCCTCCTGGAACACGGTGGCCGTCATCACGTCGACGCCCGAGACGCCGGCGTGCGCCGGCGGCGTCGCGGCCGCGGCCTGGCCGGGCACGGGAGTCGAGGCGTCGCCGCTCTGGGCGGACGCGGGGGCGATGCCGAGCGCGAGCAGCGCGGCGGCGAGCACGGGAGCGGCGAGGTGCGTGAAGCGCACGAGCGATCCTCCGGGGGGGCGCAGGAAACGGGGAGAGGCCGCACTTTAGCC
>CAZIXL010000617.1:0-2491 GCA_964542885.1 uncultured bacterium | reverse complement strand
GCACGCGCCGCCCGGCAACTTGAGCACTACCCGTGGTTTTCAGCGGAAGTGGCCCCGTCGGGAGGGGCCGTGGCGCGGCGGGTTGCGGGACCGCAGGCCGCGGCGTCGCCTCAGTCGCGCCCGCCGGGGTAGCGCATGCCGCGCAGTTCGCGGTACAGGCGGACCGCGTAGTGGTCGGTCATGCCCGAGACGTGGTCCGTGAGCTTGAGCAGGCGTTCGTACGGCGTCGCGTCCTCGTGGAAGAGCATCGGCAGCAGCCGCCGCAGGTGGCCGGCGCGCAGCGAGCGCGGCGACGCGAACGCGTCGGTGAGGATCCCGAGCAGTCCCTGGATCGCCTCGGCGCCGGTCAGCTCCATCTTGAGCACGTCGCGCGCGCGGTAGCAGCGCTCGAGGCACGTACGGCCGATCGCGGCGAGCGTGTCGCGCCCGGGGATCTCGCCGGCGAGCGGGCGGTCGAACGAGCCGTCGAGCACGCCGCCGAGGTTCGTGACGAACGCGCCGGCGAGCTGGTGGACGAGCGTGTCGACCGCCGCGGCGCGCAGGGCGTCGGCGCGATCGAGGTCCTCGGAGCGGTTGGCGGGCCGTTCGGTGGCCGCCGCGCCCGCGAGCGGCTCCATGAGCGCGAGGTAGGTGCGCTCGTCCACGTACTTGAGCCGGTAGCCGTCCTCGAGATCGAGGATGTTGTAGGCCACGTCGTCGGCCGCCTCGGCGAGGAACGCGAGCGGATGCCGCCGCCACGCGTGCCCGCCCGCGTCGCGCGCCAGGCCGAGCTCGCCCGCGGCGTGCTCGAAGGCGGTCACGTCGGCCGCGAACAGGCCGTGCTTCTTGCGGCTCGCGAGGCCGGACGCGCGGTCCACCGCGGCCGAGGTGCACGGGTACTTGACCAGCGCGCCGAGCGTGGCGTGCGTCAGGTCGAGGCCGTGGCCGCGCAGCGGGCGCTCGAGCCGCGTCACGATGCGGAACGTCTGCGCGTTGCCCTCGAACCGCTCGAAGTCGGCGCGCGCCGTCGCGTCGAGGTCGCCCCACGGCCCCCGCTCGGGCGCCGAGCGGAAGAACTCCTGGATCGCCTCCTCGCCGACGTGGCCGAACGGCGGGTTGCCCAGGTCGTGCGCCAGGCAGGCGGCCGCGACGCAGTCGCCGAAGTCGCGGTCCTCGAGCGCCCCCTCGAGGTCCTCGCGGTCGGCGAGGATCGCCCGGCCGGCCAGCGTGCCGAGCGAACGGCCGATGGCCGCGACCTCGAGGCTGTGGGTGAGCCGCGAATGGACGTGGTCGTCGTAGGGCAGCGGGAAGACCTGGGTCTTGTCGGCGAGCCGCCGGAACGGGCCGCTGAACAGCACGCGGTCGTGGTCGCGCTGGAACGGCGAGCGGGCCCGGACCCGGCCGTCGGGGGCCTGGGAGCGGCGTCGCGAGTCGAGCAGGCGCAGCCAGTCGGGTCGCATCGTGCGAACGAGGTCTCCGGGCCGGTGGGTTGCGGGGCCGGGCAGTATGGCCCACGGCCCGCCCCGCGGGGAAGCGCGCACCTTCGCCCCGGGGCGAGCGACTGTTGCGGCTGCCGGAATCGGGTGCGTAAACTCCGCGCTGCTCGCGCCTGCGCCGGGGCGGTCCGCTCCCGGCGCGCGGCCGACCGACGTGACAACCCTGCACGAAAGGCGGTCATCGCCATGAACAAGCAGTTGGAGACCTGGGTGAAGGAAACGGCGGCCATGTGCCAGCCGGAGAGCGTGGTGTGGTGTGACGGCTCCGACGCGGAATACCAGGAGATGCTCCGCCTGATGGAGCACGCGGGCACCGCGATCCGGATGCCCGAAGCGAAGCGCCCGAACAGCATCTTCGTGCGCTCCGACCCGGCGGACGTGGCCCGCGTCGAGGAGTTCACGTTCATCTGCTCGAAGCAGAAGGACGACGCCGGCCCGACGAACAACTGGCGCGATCCCGACGAGATGCGCAAGACGCTGAACGGGCTCTTCACCGGCTGCATGAGGGGCCGGACGATGTTCGTGATCCCCTACAGCATGGGCCCGATCGGCTCGCCGATCGCGAAGATCGGCGTCGAGCTCACCGACTCGCCGTACGTCGTCGCCAGCATGCACATCATGGCGCGCGTCGGCTCGAAGGTGCTCGAGGTGCTGGGCGACGGCGAGTTCGTGCGCGGGCTGCACTCGGTCGGTGCGCCGCTCGCCGACAACGCCACCGACACGCCGTGGCCGTGCAACGCGACGACCAAGTACATCTGCCACTTCCCCGAGACGCGCGAAATCATGTCGTACGGCTCGGGCTACGGCGGCAACGCGCTGCTGGGCAAGAAGTGCCACGCGCTGCGCATCGCCTCCGCGCAGGCCCGCGACGAGGGCTGGCTCGCCGAGCACATGCTGATCCTCAAGATCACGAGCCCCGAGAACCGGACGGCGTTCATCGCCGCGGCGTTCCCGTCGGCGTGCGGCAAGACGAACCTGGCGATGCTCACCCCGACGCTGCCCGGCTGGAAGGTCGA
>CAZIXL010000616.1:0-2498 GCA_964542885.1 uncultured bacterium | reverse complement strand
ACGCGCTCGGGAGCCCGCGGCTGCCGGGCGCCCTGCGCCGCGTGCGTGCCACGCTGCCGCAGGCCCGGCTCGGCCCCGGCGCCCGGCGGGCGAACCTCGCCGGGGCGTTCGCCATCGAACGATCCGGCTGGCTGCGCGGTCGCCGCGTCCTGCTGGTGGACGACGTCGTGACCACCGGGGCCACGCTCGACGCGGCGCTCTCGGCGCTGCATGATGCCGGCGTCGTGGCCGCCGGTGTGGCGCTGGCCTGGGCCCAGTAGGCCGGTCGCGACCCGACTCCTGAGGATTCCCCGTGTCCCACCTGCACATCCCCGACGGCGTCCTGCCCCCGGTCCTCTGGATCGCGGGCCTCGTGACGATGGCGGTCGTGCTCTTCCTGGCGACCCGCCGCACGGAGGGCGACACGCGCGTCATCGCGCTCCAGAGCGCCCTCGGCGGGATCATGCTGGTGGTGATGGCCATCCCGGTGCCGATCACGGCGTTCGACTACTGCATGACGCTCGCGGGCCCGGTGGGCGTGCTGCTCGGCGCGGCCGGGGCGCTGCAGGTGAGCTTCGTCGTGACGCTGATCCTGGCGCTGATGGGGCAGGGGGGCTTCACGGTGATCGGCCTCAACACCCTCGTGCTGGGCGCCGGCGCCGCGCTGGCGCGGCCCCTCTACCTGGCGCTCGTCCGGCCGCTGCGGCCCGCGGCGGCGATGGCGGCGGCCACCGCGCTCTCGCAGCTCGCCTCGACCGTGCTGTGGATCGGGCTCCTGTGGCTCAGCGTGAAGCTCTCGCCCTCGATCCTGGGCGACCACGAGGTGGCGCACGCGCTGCGCTGGCTGCAGGGGGGCGTGCTCGTGGCGGTGCTGCTGCCGCTGCTCGCGCTCGCGGTGGGCGTCGAGTCGCTGCTGGGCTACGGCCTGGCCGGGTTCCTGGCCCGCGTCCGCCCCGACCTGCTGCCGCAGCCGGGCGGCGCCGCGCCCGCGCCCGCGGAGGCGCGGTCGTGATCAACACGTTCGCCCAGATCGACTACCTGGCCAGCGCGGGCCGCACGACCTGGCACCGCGCGAGCGCCGTGTCGAAGCTGGCGCTCGTCCTCGCGCTGGTGGGCGTCGCCGTGTTCTCGCCTTCGTGGCTCGTGCTCCTCGTCACGCTCGCGGCGGCGCTGGCGCTCTGCCTCACCGCGCGCATGCCGCTCCGTCTCGTGGCGGCCGCGGCGAGCACGCCCGTGCTGTTCGCGTTCATCTTCGTGGTCGCGCACTTCCAGGGCGACGTCCTGCAGGCGCTGGTGCTGGGCACGCGGCCGATCATCGCCGGGCTCGCGGCCCTCTGGCTGGTGGGCACGACGCCCTACCCGGACCTGTTCGCGCCGCTCTCGCGCGTCATGCCGCGGGCGCTCGGCGACAGCCTGTTCCTCACCTACCGTGCGGTGTTCGCGCTGCTCGCACGCGTCGAGCGCCTGTGGAAGGCGCTGTTCCTGCGCGGCGGCATGTCCGGCTCGCCGGTGCGCCGGGCGCAGCTGGCCGGCGAGGCGGTGGGCACCGTCGTGCTGTCGGGATTCGACCGCAGCCACCGCCTGTACCAGGCCATGCTGCTGCGCGGGCACTCGGGCCGCGTGTGCGGCTGCCGGCACTGGCTCGAGCTGGGGCGCGCCGACGCGTGGGTCGCGGCCTGGCTCGCGGGCGTCGTCGCGGTGGCGCTGTTCCTCCACGGGGTGAAGCTGGGATGAGCGAACCGATCGTCCACGTCTCCTGCGTCCGGCACACGTACCCGGACCGCACCACCGTGCACCTGTGCGGGCTCGACTTCGTGGTCGAGAAGGGCCAGCGCGTCGTCATCCTGGGCCCGAACGGCTGCGGCAAGAGCACGCTGCTCTACCACCTGCTCGGCCTCCTGCAGTCGCAGGAGGGCGAGGTGCGCGTGTTCGGCGTGGACCCGGCCCGGCAGTTCACCAAGATCCGCGAGCGGGTCGGGGTGCTGCTGCAGAACGCCGACGAGCAGATCATCGCACCGACCGTGTTCGACGACGTCTCGTTCAGCCCGCGCAGCTACGGTTACACCGACGCCGAGGCGGACGCCAAGGTCACGCGCGTGCTGCAGCGCGTCGGGATCGAGCACCTGCGGCACAAGGTCTGCCACTACCTGTCGGGCGGCGAGAAGCGCAAGGTCGCGCTCGCGGGCGCGCTCGTGCTGGATCCCGAGTTGCTCGTCCTCGACGAGCCCTTCGAAGGGCTGGACCCGGCGTCGCGCAACGAGATCGTCGAGCTGCTCAACACCCTCAACCGCGAACAGGGCGTGTCGTTCGTCGTCGCGACGCACGACGTGCAGCTCGTGGCGCCGCTCGCCGACAAGGTCTACGTGCTCAAGACGGGCGGCGAGATCGTGGCGCAGGGCCCGCCCGAGCAGATCTTCCGCAACCTCGACGTGCTGCGCGCCTCGAACATCGAACCGCCGGTCCTCGCGGAGCTGTTCCAGAAGCTGCAGCGGAGACATCCCGCGTGATCGCAGCCGCAG
>CAZIXL010000615.1:0-2509 GCA_964542885.1 uncultured bacterium | reverse complement strand
TGTGGCTCGGCGACGTCGGCGTCGACGCGAGCCTGCGCGCCCGCGCCGTCGGCCCCGACCTGCGCGCATCGGCGGCGAGCCCGCCGCTCACGGCGCGAACGCGGGCGATGAACGACCCCGAATGGCTGGACATGGCCCAGGAGGCGGCGTTCCGCTACTTCTGGTTCCACGCGCACCCGGCCTCGGGGCTCGCGCGCGAACGCTACGGCGCGGCGAACACCTGCGCGACCGGCGGCACCGGCATGGGGATCCAGGCGATCGTCGTCGGGGCCTCGCGCGGCTGGGTGCCCCGCGCCGACGCGGCCGCGCGCGTGCTCGCGATCGCCTCGTTCTACGAGCAGGTCGCGCGCAGCTTCCACGGCGCCTACTCGCACTGGGTCGACGGCGGAACGGGCGCGGTGATCCCCGCCGACGCGCCCGACGATTCCAGCATGGACGTGGTCGAGACCTCCTACCTCATGCAGGGGCTGCTCGTCGCGCGCCAGTACTTCGACGGCCCCGATCCCGCCGAGGCGGCCGTGCGCGAGACGGCCACGCGCCTGTGGGAGCGCATGGACTGGAACGCGTTTCGACCCGCGTATCCGGGCAACGCGCTCTACTGGCTGTGGTCGCCGCAATACGGCTTCGCGCACAGCTTCCAGCTCGGCGGCTGGAACGAGGCGATGATCGGCTACTTGCTCGCGATCGCCTCGCCCACGCACCCGATCCCGGCCTTCTGCTACGCGCAGGGCTGGGCGCGCTTCGGCGCGATGGTGAACGGCCGCTTGTTCTACGGGATCCCGCTGTACGTCGGCCCCGACTGGGGCGGCGGCCTGTACCTGAACCAGTACACGTTCATGACGCTGGACCCGCGCTTCAAGCGCGACGCGTACGCCAACTACGAGAAGCAGTGCCGCAACGCGTCGGACATCGACCGCCTCTACTGCGCCGCGAACCCCGGCGGCCACGCCGGCTACTCGGGCGAAGTCTGGGGCATCACCGCGAGCGACGATCCGTGGGGCTACAGCGCGCGCGGCCCGTACTCGAACGACAACGGCACGCTCGCACCGACGGCCGCGCTCGGGATGATGCCGTTCACGTACGCGCACTCGCTCGCCGCGCTGAAGGCGATGTACCGCACGTACGGCGATCGGCTGTGGGGCCCGTTCGGGTTCACCGACGCCTTCAACCCGGGCGCGGACTGGTTCGCCTCCTCCTACATCGCGATCGACGAGGGCCCGATCGTCGTGATGCTCGAGAACGCGCGCACGCAGCTCGTGTGGGACCTGTTCATGCGCAATCCGGAAATCGCCCCGGCGCTCACCATGATGGGCTTCGTCGCCGACTCGGCCGCAGTGAGCGGCGTCGAGCCGGGCGCGCCGTCGCACCTCGTGCTGGCCGCGGCTCCGAACCCGTCGCGGGGCGCGGTGACGCTGAGTTACGCGCTCCCGGTCGCGGGCGCCGTCGAGGTCACGGTGCACGACGTCGCGGGTCGCACGGTGGCGACGCTCGTCTCGGGCCGGGCCGAGGCCGGCCCGCACGAGGCGCGCTGGGACGGCCGCGACGCGGACGGCCGGCGCGCACCGCCCGGCGTGTACCTGTGCCGCGTGCGCGCGGGC
The DNA here is from genome assembly GCA_964542885.1 of uncultured bacterium. GTDB lineage: Bacteria > Eisenbacteria > RBG-16-71-46 > RBG-16-71-46 > RBG-16-71-46 > CAIXRL01. The sequence goes on along the minus strand of CAZIXL010000615.1, from coordinate 911 downwards.
GGCGAGGCCGTCACCCGGCGCATCGCGCGGGTGGAGTGAGGGGCGCGCGAGGGCCGGCGGCGCGGGCCGCCTGCGCACCGGGGCGGCCGTTCGGAAGCGGCTGGCGCCGCTCACCCGTCGGAGCGATCCGCCGGGCGATCAGGGTCCTGTGGTAGTCGTGACCGTCACGAAGGCGAGCCGCACGGATTCCATCACCCGGAGGAGGTCTTCGACCCCATGCACATCCAGCGAAGCGGTTCGCAGCCGTCCGGCGTCGGGCCGGCCGAGTGGTTCACCGGCGCGGTGCGCATCGATCCCCTGTTCCGGGCGCCCGAGCCGGCGCACGTCGCCGGGGCGAACGTCACGTTCGAGCCCGGTGCGCGGACGGCGTGGCACACCCATCCGCTGGGGCAGACGCTCGTCGTGACGTTCGGCCTCGGCCGGGTCCAGCGCTGGGGCGGGCCGATCGAAGAGGTCCATCCCGGCGACGTCGTGTGGTTCGCGCCCGGCGAGAAACACTGGCACGGCGCCGGCCCGACGACGGCCATGACGCACCTCGCGATCCACGAGCAGCTCGACGGCAAGGCGGTCGAGTGGCTGGAGCACGTGAGCGACGCGCAGTACGCAGCGGAACCGGGGGCCTGAGACCGGTCGGCGGCGAGGTCCCGTCGGGCGGCGGGCCCCGCTACGCCGGCAGCCCCATCCGGCGCCGCAGGGCGAGGTAGCGGGCATCCCCGCGCAGGGACGCGAACGCCGGATCGAGGTTGGCGAACAGCACGCGGTAGGAGTGGTGCTCGACGGCCGCTTCCAGGAGTTCCAGCGCCTTCTCCTTCTTCCCCAGTACCGCGTACGCCGCCGCGACGTCGGCCCAGTCGTGCGGGTACGGGTCGGCCGCCGACGTCATCCGCTCGAGCAGGCCGGCCGCCGCCTCG
>CAZIXL010000614.1:0-2510 GCA_964542885.1 uncultured bacterium | reverse complement strand
GGCACCAGCGCCGGCGAGAGCGGCGCGGTCGTGTCGGGCGGCGGAACGTCGCGGTGCCGCCCGTAGGTTTCGGGCACCGTCTTCGTGCCCTCCCAGAAGAGCAGGCTCGCGTGCGAGATCACGTCGACGCCGGCCGCGACCGCGTCGGAGGGCCGGCTCGGGAAGATCGTCGCGTGGCTCCAGGCGCGCAGCCCGGCCGCGTGCGCGGCCGCCGTCACGCGCGCGACCTCGCGGGGCGCGAGGTCGGCGTAGATCTTGATCGCGGTCGCGCCGTCGCCCTTCGCCTCGAGCACGGCCGCGCGTGCGTCGGTCGCGGGCCGGATCGCGCGCGCCCACGGCGTCTCGCCGGCCACCCGGCCGCGCGTCACGTCGACGACCCTGGGGTCGGTGAAGAACTCGGGGCCCGCGAAGACGGACGAGTAGTAGACGTCCGGAGCCGCGATCTCGCCCAGCCAGGCGTCGCGCTGCAGGCTCGCCAGGCGGCGCGCGTCGCCGCCCATGTCGCGCACCGTCGTCACGCCGCCGAGCAGCGCGCGGCGCAGCGCGTCCTCGGTGGCGGCGCGGCCCTCGTGGCTGACGTGCACGTGGCTGTCGATCAGGCCCGGGATCACCCAGCAACCGGAAAGATCGAGCACGAACGCGCTGTCGGGGAGCGCGGCCGGCGGCGCCACGAGCACCGCCTCGATGTCGGCGCCGCGCACGACGATGGTCCGGTCCGGCAGCACCGAGCCCGAGCGGACGTCGACCAGGTTCACGTGCGCGAGGACGAGCGGGCCGCCCGGGCCGGGCGCGACCGGCACCTCCTGGGCACGCGCGGGCCCGGTCAGGACGGCGAAAGCCACGAGGCATGCGGCGGCGGGGCGCTTCATGGAGTCCCTCCCGGAATGGAGCCGACCGCCGGCGCGGGCGAGCGGCCCGCGCGGCGCGGACGCCGATGGTGCGGGCGGCGCCGCCCGCACCCTAGCGCACGATCCGCCCGTCCTTCACCCACGCGAAGTGGCCCAGCTGCGCCTTCATGACGGCGAGGTCCATCAGCGCGGGCACGTTCGCGAAGTACTCGAGCACGAACGTGCGGTCGCCCCACGGCACGATCGTGGTCCACTGGAGCGCGGACATGTGGGCGGCATGTCCCCCGGCCGTTTCGCTCCAGCCCCAGCCGTCGCGCCGGCCGATGCGCACCGGCTCGAACGGGCCGAAGGTCGCGAAGCCCACCTTCTCGCGCTGGGTCGCGTAGGCGGCGCGCGCCTCGCGCTCGCTCACGACGTGCGGGTACTCGCTGATCGTGATGGCGGCGACCCGGCCTTTCTCGTTCAGCACGTAGGCACGCTGCGAAACCCGGTCGAAACCCGGCAGCACGTCGCTCGGCGACTGGACGCTGTCGCGGAACGCGAAGCCCTCGGGGACCTCGAGGACCTGCGCGCCTTCGCGCAGGGAGCGGCCCCCACAGCCGGCGGCGAGGGCGACGGCGAGGCTGAGCGCCCAGGCCCAGCGCGGGATCGTGCGGTTCGTTGCGCAGGTTCGGTTCGGCATGCGGCTCCTCGGGGAAGGCGTCACGGCCGGGCGAAGGGGCGGGTGTCCCCCGGACCGGCACGGCTGGGGTCGGATCACGTCGTGGATGCCCGCCACCGGCCGCGTCAGCGGCCGCGCCGGGGGTAGAACGTCTTCCCGGCGAGCTCGTCGGGCAGGTGGGCCTGCTTCGCGGCCGCCTCGGGGTCGTCGTGGGCGTAGGCGTAGCCCTTGCCGTAACCCAGGTCCTTCATGAGGCCCGTCGGCGCGTTGCGGATCACGAGCGGCGGCGGCAGCGAGCCGCTCTCCTCGATCTCGCGCATGACCGCGCCGTAGGCGACGTAGGTCGCGTTCGACTTGGGCGCCAGCGCCAGGTGCACCACGACCTGCGCGAGCGCCAGCTCGCCCTCGGGGCTGCCGAGCTGGTGGTACGCCTGGAACGCCGACGTGGCCAGCACGAGCGAGATCGGGTCGGCCTCGCCCACGTCCTCGCTCGCGAAGCGCACGAGCCGGCGCGCCACGTAGAGCGGGTCCTCGCCGGCCGCGATCATGCGGCCGAACCAGTAGAGCGAGGCGTCGACGTCGGAGTCGCGCAGGCACTTGTGGAGCGCGCTGATGAGGTTGTAGTGCTCCTCGCCCGCGCGGTCGTAGCGCAGGTGCCGGCGCGCGAGCGCCTCGCGCACGTCGTCGGCCTCGATGCCCTTTTCCTTCGCACCCGCGCTGGCCGCGGCGATCTCGAGCGTCGTCAGGGCGCGCCGCGCGTCGCCGTCGGCGGCGGCGGCGAGCAGGTCCAGCGCCTCGCCGCTCGCCGCGACCTTCCCCGCGAAGCCGTGCTCGGAGACCAGCGCGCGGTCGAGCAGCGCGCGCACGTCCCCGGCCTTGAGCTCCTTCAGCACGAGGACGCGGGCGCGGCTCAGGAGTGCGGAGTTCACCTCGAAGCTGGGATTCTCGGTCGTGGCGCCGATGAACACGATGTCGCCGCGCTCGACGTGCGCGAGGAACGC
>CAZIXL010000613.1:0-2517 GCA_964542885.1 uncultured bacterium | reverse complement strand
GCCGTCGACGAGCGGCTGGCCCGCATGCCTCCACTGGTAGGTGAGCGGGCCCGACGATGCGGCATGCACCATGAACACGTTCGCGCCCGGCCGGAGCGGCTGGTCCATGGGCGGGCGCACGACGAGCGGCGGGCTGCTCACGTGGTCGTACTCGCAGACGGCCGTCGCGCTCGTGTCGTTGCCCGCGGGACCGACGAGGATGCAGCGATAGGCGCCGTTGTGCGAGGCGTCGAACGGTTTGACGACCAGCGTCGTGCCGCCCGCTCCGCTCACGCCCCCTCCGTTCGCGAGCGGCGCGCCGTCGCGCTGCCACTGGTACGAGTTCGTGCCGAGGGGGTCGTTCGCGGTCAGGTGGATCACCAGGCTGTCGCCTCCCGTCAGCAGCTGGCTCTGCGGGTCCGACGTGAAGCGCGACTGCTGGTCGTAGCCGTCGAAGTAGAGCGCCACCTGGCCGGAGGCGGTGACCGCGGCCGCCGGCCCGTCGGCGCGGTAGGAGAAGACGATGTCCGCGAGGTAGTACCCGGGGGGCAGCGTGCCGGTCGTGTCGGCGCTGCCCGCCAGACCGGACCTGCGTAGGTAGTGCTCGACGTGCCTGGTGTCCGGTCCGCCGATCATGTCGAACTCGGCGACCGTCTCGGAGACACCGGGGCTCGCGAATGCCGAGTAGAAGAACGTGTAGGGCGCCGGCGTTCCGATCACCTCGAAGAACGCCGTTCCGACCTCGACGATCCTCGCGTAGGCGTCGCCGTTGACCTGCACCCCGCCGCCCATGCTCCAGTCGAGTCCGTAGGTCGGGTCGAAGCCGCAGGGGTTGTAGGCGATGGCCGTGTTCGTGCTGTTCGAGTTGGTCGAGAGCGCCTGCAGCAGGCCTCCCGGGGGCGCGATCGGCGTCGTGCCGCTGAATCCCAGCCAGTCCTGGCGGCTGTCGACACCGCCATTCGCGCTGGCGATGGCGCCCGCATTCGTCGTCGCATCGAAGACCCGGACGTGAGCGCCCGCGGGTGAGGCGAGCAGGGAAAAGGCGAGCAGCGCGAGCGGCAGGGTGGGGCGATTCGGGGCACGCATGGCGGTTCTCCGGGGCGACGGCTTCCCCCGCGGCGCCGGCCGGCCCGGCGTGCGCGGAAGCCCGCGACACCCTTCACGCGCAGGAACGGACCGGAAGGGCTCACGCGGAGTCGCGCCCGAACGAGCGCGGGCGGCTCAGGAGCCGGCGGCGCGCGCCGGCTCGAAATAGTGCCGTCCCGCGAGATCGGCGAGCAGGCCCGGGTGCGTGGGCTGCCAGCCGAGCCACTGCCGGGTACGCGCGCTCGACGTCGGGTTGTCGAGCTGCGCGAACCTCGCCAGGAAGCCGAGGTGCGACTCCGCGGCGGCGGGCGCGACGCCGCGTGCCGGCAGTCCCAGGCCCCGGCCGATGGCCTCGGCGATGTCGCGGAACGGGACGCCTTCCTCGGCGGCGGCGTGCAGCCGCGTTCCCGCGGGCGCCGATTCCAGTGCCAGTCGGAAGAGGTGCGCCGCGTCGAGCGTGTGCACCGCGGGCCAGCGATTGGCGCCGTCGCCGACCCACGCGGAGACGCCGCTGCGCCTGGCCATCGCGACGAGCGAGGGCACGAAGCCGTGGCGGTCGAGCGGGCCGTGCACCGTCGGGGAGAGGCGGACGACCGAGCCGCGCACGCCCCGCCCGGCGAGCGCGATGATCCAGTTCTCGGAGTCGATGCGGGGGCCGCTCTCCCGCACGTCCTCTTCGGTTCCCGTGCGCCCGAGGTTCGCGAACGCGAGCAGCGCGGTGCCGGACGTGCCCACGAACGGCTTGCCCGAGCCGGCCAGTGCTTCGCCCATCGCCTGCACGGCGCGCAGGTCGTGCGCCGCGGCGAGCGCGAAACCGTCCGGCGCACCCGAGAGCGAAAGGTCGTGCCGGTAGGCCAGGTGCACGACGCCGTCGGCCGCGGCGGCGGCCTCGCGCAGGCCGTCCAGGTCGTCGAGATCGCCCCGGCGCACCTGCGCGCCCGCCTTCTCGAGCGCGGCCGCCGACGCGCCGGAGCGCGCAAGGCCCACGACTTCGTGGCCTGCGGCCAGCAGTTCGGGAAGCAGCGCGGAGCCGATGTGTCCGGAAGCCCCGGTGACGAACACGCGCATGGGCGGCCTCCTCGGAAGAGGGCGACAGGGACCCGGCCCCTCGGCCGCACGTCCGGCACGAGGGATACCACCTTTTGACCCCGCCGTTCGCCGCTCGCTACTGTCCGGCGCTCGCGCGTTCACCCACCCTGGAGAGTGCCCGCATGGAACCCGAGGACCCGACCCGGGACCCGGCCGGATTCGAGGATCGTTCCACGCAGGATCCCGGGCCGCGCACGCCGCACGAGGGGCCGTCGATCGGCCCCTACCGGCTGCTGCAGAAGGTCGGCGAGGGCGGCATGGGCGAGGTCTGGGTCGCCGATCAGACCGCGCCCGTGCGCCGCACCGTCGCGATCAAGTTCATCAAGTCCGGCATGGACTCCAAGCAGGTGATCGCGCGGTTCG
>CAZIXL010000612.1:0-2519 GCA_964542885.1 uncultured bacterium | reverse complement strand
CCTCGGCGAGCGCGGCCTTGACCGCCCAGCGCACGTCCTCGGCCGACAGCGCGCGGTCGTAGCGCGCCCACTCGGACGCCGTCCGCAGGCCCAGCCCGCGCGCCAGGTGCCGCGCGAGGTGGGCGTGCGTGTTCACGAAGCCGGGCATGAGCACGCGCCCGCGCGCGTGCCACAGCATTTCGTCGGGGTAGGCGGCGGCGAGGTCGCCGAGCGTCGAGACGGCGGCGATGTGCGCGCCCACCACGCGCACGGCCGCGTCGTCGTACACCAGCGGCTCGGGGCCGCCGGTCACGACGGTGCAGGGCCCGACGATCACCCCAGCATCCCGGAGGCTTCCGCGCGCCGCAGGAGCTGGTGCCCTTCGTAGCGCGCGTCGAAGTTCACCTGGTTCGGGTCGATCCCCGGCCACGACTCGCGCTCGTACAGCACGCGCCCGGCCACGACGGTGAGCAGCACGTCGCGCTGGCAGGCGCCGAACACGAGCGCCGTGTACGGGTCCTCGGCCGCGAACGGCGCGGCGTACGGCCCGTCGATGTCGGTCACGGCGAGGTCGGCCTGCTTGCCCGGCTCGAGCGAGCCGGTCACGTCGGCGATGCCCAGCGCGCGCGCGCCGTCGATCGTGGCCAGCGACAGCACGTCCCTCGCCGTCATGGGCGCCTCCCGTCGGCGGACTCGCGAAAGCCCGCCGGCCAGCCCCATCTCGAAGAACGTGTCGAGCCGGTTGTTGCACGGCGCGCCGTCGGAGCCGAGCCCGCAGCGGATGCCCTTCTCGCGCCAGGTCGCGACGTCGGCGATGCCCGAGCCGAGCTTGAGGTTCGAGCCCGGGCAGTGGACGAGCGCGGCGTTCGCGTCGCGCACCAGGTTCATCTCGGCGTCGTCGAGCTGCACGCCGTGCGCGCCCACGAAGCGCTCGTTCAGCAGCCCGTGCTTCGCGAAGTAGGGCGCGGCGTGGCAGCCGACCGCGGACTTCACCTCGGCGCCCTCGGTCGGCGCCTCGGCGATGTGCGTGTGCACGATCAGCCCGCGCTCGGCGGCCGCGTCGCGCACGTCGAGCCACAGCCCCTCGCTGCACGACAGGATGAAGCGCGGCGCGAGCGAGACGCGCAGCCGCCCGTTCGACTTGCCGTGCCAGCGGTCGGCCACCGCCAGCGCGCGGGCCAGCACGATGCTCGCGTGCTGCGCCATGCCCTCGGGCACGCCGTCGCCCACGTCCATGAGCGCCTGCCCGAACGTGGCGCGCATGCCGGTGTCGGCGAGCACCTGGCCGACCACGTCGGTGTGGCGCGTGGTGCCCATGTCGTTCAGGCACGTCACGCCGCCCGACAGCATCTCGAGCAGCGCCAGCTTCACCGACGCCGACATCGAGTGCTCGGTGTGGTGCCACTCGAGCGGCCAGATGCGCTCGCGCAGCCAGCGCATCAGGTCGTTCTGCTCGGCCAGCCCGCGGAAGAGCGTCTGGCACAGGTGCAGGTGGGCGTGGACGAAGCCGGGCGTGACGAGCGTGTTCGAGGCGTCGAACCGGCGGTCCGGGCGGCCCCCGGGCAGCTTCGTGAGCGCCTCGGGTACGCCGGGTCCCAACGCGGCGATGCGGTCGTCGACGACCAGCAGATCGCCCGCCATCACGGTGCCGGCGGCGTCCATGCACACCAGCGTCCCGCCTTCGATCAGAAGGGAGCTCAGGTTCTTGTCTCCGTACGTTGGGTCCACCGCCTGGCCTCCGTGCCGGGCGCGACGGCACGTTGGCACTCCCGTGCGGGCCGGTCAAGAGTGACGTGCACCGGGAAACGGTCCATCATGCGCGCTTTCCCGCAGGCACGATCACCCCGATGGGCCGCCCATGAGCCGCAGGGTCCGACTGTTCATCGCCAGCAGCCTCGACGGCTACATCGCCGGCCCCGACGAGTCGCTCGACTGGCTCTTCAGCGACGCCGACTACGGCTACGACGCCTTCCTGGCCGAGGTCGACACGCTGGCGATGGGGCGCCGGACCTACGAAGTGGTGAAGTCCCTCGGCGAGTGGCCCTACGCGGGCCTCGCGACCTGGGTGTTCACGCGGCAGGAGCGCATGCCCCACGACGGCAACGTGCACTTCACGGCCAGGCCGCCGGTGGACTGGCTGCACGCGATCGAGTCCGCGCCGGGCAAGGACGTGTGGGTGGTGGGCGGCGGCGCGCTGATCCGCGACTTTCTCGACGCCCGGCTGGTCGACCAGATGACGATCGCCGTGCACCCGGTCGTGCTGGGCGGCGGCACGCCGCTCTTCCCGACCGGCACGCTGCGCCACAAGCTGCGCCTGGCGCACGTTCACACATATCCTTCGGGACTCGTGTCGAGCACGTACATGGTCCAGACGTAGCTTTTCTCGAGCCGACCCCACCCACCCGGAACGTCCATGCACCGCGTGATCATGAAGTTCGGCGGCACCTCCGTCGGCATCGCGTCCAACTTCGCGCAGGCCCAATCGATCGTCGCCGCGCGCGCGGCGCGCGACGAACGGCCGCCGATCGTGGTGGTGAGCG
>CAZIXL010000611.1:0-2536 GCA_964542885.1 uncultured bacterium | reverse complement strand
CTCGGCGCGCTCGCCGGCCTCGCGCTGCTCGCGCCGCTGCTCGCCGGCGAGCGCCGCGACCCGCGCGCGCGCGTGCTGCAGATGGCGCGCTCGGGCCGCTCCACGCGCCGCATCGCGCGCGAGGCGCGGCTGCCCGAGGACGCCGTGCGCACGCTGCTCGCAGCGGGCCGCTCCCGCCGCCGCTGAGCCGGCGGGGCGGCAAGCCCTGCCGACCGGCACTTCCTGCCGCGCTCCCGGTGCGCCGCGCAAGGCCGGGCGCCGCCGCAAATGCCCGCGCCCGCGCGTCCCGCGCCGCGCTCCCCGAACGGCACAGCGGTTGCAGTCGTGCTCCCGGAACACCCGTCGCCCGCCGCGACGGGGGCCACGGAGGAGCGATGCCGATCAAGGGGATCCTCAACACCGCGCACGCGCTGTCGTTCTACACGCGCCGGCAGGAGGTCACGGCCAACAACCTCGCGAACGCGAGCTCGGACGGCTTCAAGGCCGACCGGGTGTTCGGGCACGCCGTGCAGGGCTCGGAGTTCCCGGTGCCCGTGCAGGACACCGACCTGCAGCAGGGCGCGTTCCGCGAGACGTCGCGCCCGCTCGACGTGGCGGTCGACGGCCCGGGCTTCCTCGTGGTGGGCACGCCGCAGGGCGAGCGCCTGACGCGCGGCGGCTCGCTCACGCTCGATGCCGCGGGCCGGCTGGCCGACGGCTCGGGCGACCTGGTCCTCGGGGTCGAGGGCCCGATCCTGGTCGGCGACGGTTCGCGGCTCGAGATCCACGCGGACGGCGAAGTCGTGGTCGACGGGGCGCACGCGGGACGGCTGCGCCTCGTCGAGCCCGAGCAGCCCGGCCAGCTCCTCAAGGAGGGGCACGGCCGCTACCGGGCCGGCGGGCCGCTCGCGGCCGTGGGCGAGGGCACGCACGTGCGGCAGGGCGCGGTCGAGGACGCGAACGTCGACCCGCTGCTCTCGATGGTGGACCTGGTCACGATCCAGCGGGCCTTCGCCGCGAACATGGACGCCCTGAAGGCGATGGACGGCGTCCTCGGCACGATCACCAACGACGTCGGCAGGGTCTGACGCCCGCTCCCGCGCGCGGCGAGCGCCGCGGCGGAACGGCGGGCACCCCGCGAACCGGGGGACCCGGGAAAGGACGGCGATGAACACCAGCCTCCGCACGAGCGCCAGCGGCATGGCCGCGCAGCAGCGCATGATCGACGTCATCGCGAACAACCTCGCGAACGTCAACACCACCGGCTTCAAGCGCAGCCGCGTGAGCTTCGAGGACGTCCTCTACGAGACGCTCCAGGGCGCGCGCATCGTGAACTACCAGGGCACCGAGACCGTGGGGCCGGTGCAGATCGGCAAGGGCGTGCGCGTGGGCGCGATCGTGCGGCTGCACGAACAGGGCGCGCCCGAGAACACGCAGCGCCCGCTCGACATCGCGATCGAGGGCGAGGGCTTCCTGCAGGTGCAGCGGCCCGACGGCAGCACGGCGTACACGCGCGACGGCAACCTGCAGATCTCCGACCAGGGCCAGCTCGTGACGAACGGCGGCTACCTGGTGCTGCCGGGCGTGTCGGTGCCGGCCGATGCGAGCGACATCACGATCTCGGCCAACGGCACCGTGAGCGTGCTCACCGCCGGCGCCTCGACGCAGGTCGAGATCGGCCGCATCGAGCTGGCGCGCTTCCTCAACCCCACGGGCCTGCTGGCGCTCGGCGAGAACCAGTACCAGGCCACGACGGCCTCGGGCGAGCCGCTGCTCGGCTACGCGCAGGACGAGGGCTTCGGCCGCGTCATGCAGGGCATGCTCGAGTCGAGCAACGTCGAGATCGTGCAGGAGATGACCGACATGATCGGCGCCCAGCGCGCGTACGAGCTCAACGCCAAGGCCATCCGCACGGCCGAGGACATGATGCAGGCGACCAATGACATCGTTCGCTAGGTGGCTCGTCGCGGGGCTCTCGCCCCTGCTCCTCGCCGCGCGCGGCGAGGGTGCGGCCGTCTCGCGCCCGCTCGCGGCGCGCGCGGCCGCGCGGCTCGCCGACCAATGGCGGGTGCCGGCCGAGCAGGTGCGGCTCGAATGGGGCGCCGCCGCGGGCGACCGGGCGCCGGCCGACGACGCGCCGTTCCGCGTGCTCGGCCGCGGCGACGGCGGCTGGTTCGTGGTGGTGTTCGACCCCGCCGACTCCCTCGCGGTGGCCGTGCGCCTGCGCGCCGGTGTCGAGCACGCGGTCGCGGTCGCGACGCGGTCGCTCGAGGCCGGCGCCCGGATCGACTCGAGCGACGTGCGCGAGGAGGTGCGCGTCCACTGGGGCCGACCGCCCGCCGACGCGCTCGTGGCCCCGGCGAGCGGCTGGGAAGTGCGCCGGCGCGGTGATCGCGCCGCCCGCCGTCGCCGCGCCCGCGCTGGTGCGCGCCGGCGAACCGGTGCGGCTCGAATGGCAGAGCGGCGGCGTGCAGGTGAGCGTCGTCGGCATCGCGCTGAACACCGCCCGCGCGGGCGAGACCGGCCGCGCGCGGCGCGAGGACCGGCCCGCGCGGCT
>CAZIXL010000610.1:0-2537 GCA_964542885.1 uncultured bacterium | reverse complement strand
CAGCGGATAGCGCCGGCCCTCCTCGTGGCCCGGCGGCAGCACCACGAACATCTGCACCGTCTCGCCCCGCGAGCCCGCGAACGTCAGCTCGCGCACCTCGCCGGTGCCGAACGTCGCCGCGACCGCGTCGGTGAAGCGCGTGACGCGCGTCGCAGCGCCGCCCGCGACCGAGACCGCGTGCACCTCGGCCGGCACGGCGAGCGACTGGTGCGAGAAGAGCGCGAGCCCGCCGCGGGCGGGCGCGAAGCCGCCCACGCTGCCGTCGGTCGTGAGCGGCTTCGGCAGGCCGCCGTCGCGCCACGCCCAGAGCACGAGCCGCGCGTTGTCCTCGGCCGCGAGCAGCAGCGTGCCGTCGTCGGCGAACTCCCAGCGCGCCGGCCAGCGGTCCCAGTCGCCGAGCCACTCCGTGTGCCTGCCGGTCGCGCGCTCCCAGCGCCAGAGCTGCGCGTGGTCGGCGTAGAACTCGGGATCGCGCGTGCGCCCGTAGACGACGAAGCGCCCGTCGGGGCTCCAGCGTGGAAGCAGCGAGTCCGCCGGGTTCGCGGCGGTGAGGCACTCGAGCGGACCGCCCGCCACCGGCACCGTGTAGACGTGCGTGAGGAGCAGCGAGCGCTGCGCGTCGAACCCGATCCCCGCGAGCGCGATCGTCGTGCCGTCGGGCGAGACGTCGTACTGGCCGGAGGGGTCCATCCACTCGAACCACAGCTCCGAGCCGGGCGTGAGGTCGGTGACCGCGCCGCTCGCCAGGTCCACGCGCCACAGGTGCACGACCTCGCCGGTCGTGAGCCAGGTGTCCCAGTAGCGGTACACGCGCTCCTCGGTGACGTGCGCCTTCACCGGGTCGTCGGCGCGACGCTGCAGCTCGGCGGCCGTGGCTTCGGGGTTCGCGTGGTCCCGGATCAGCATGCCGGCGAAGAGCAGGCCCGATCCGTCGGGCAGCCACTTCGGGTCGAACACGCCGAGCGGCAGGTCGGTGAGGCGCCGCGCTTCGCCGCCCGCCATCGGCATGAGCATGAGCTGCGACTTGCCCTTCGCGTCCTTGCGCGTGAACGCGAGTTGCGTGCCGTCGGGCGACAGCCGCGGCTCGGAGGCCGAGGTCTCGGCGCTCGTGAGCGCGCGCGGCTCGCCCGAGCCGTCGGTCGCCACGAGCCAGAGGCGCGTCGTGGGCGCGTTCTTCGCGAGGTCGTACGTGGTCACCGGCACGACGCACGTGCGGCCGTCGGGCGCGGGCTCGGGCGCACCGACGCGCGGCAGCGCCCACAGGTCCTCGGCGGTCATCGGGCGCGCGCCGGCCCGGGCCGGGTAGAGCGTCGTGAGCGGGCGTTCGAGCACGGACATGGCGGGACCTCCCTGCGGGCGGATCGGGGCCGCGCTTCGCGGCGGGCTGCGGCGCAGTTTCCGGTCGTTTCATGGTTTCAGCAAACCCCGCGGGCCGCACGCGCCCCGGTGGCTTGCCGCCCCCGAGGGCCGTCCCTATCCTGCGGCCCGTAGACCCCACCCGACGGAGCCACATCCCAAGCCATGGTCGGCGGCGCGTCTCACGCGCCCCGGGACCCGTCCGAGACTGAGCAGGCCGAGCCGGCGCCCCATCCGCGCCGCCCCCGAGAGAGGCCCATGAGCACCCTGGAGCACGACGTGAACGTGAACGAGCGCCGCGAGAGCGAGCGGTTCCTCCTGAACATGCTGATCGGCTTCAAGCGCCAGCTGCCCGACAGCGACCCGAACGAGACGCAGGAATGGCTGGACGCGCTCGAGGACATCGTCCGCGTCCACGGGCGCGAGCGCGCCGACTTCCTGCTGCGCCGCGTGCTCAAGCGCGCGCGCCAGCTCAACGTCGGGCTGCCCGGCCTGGTGCAGTCGCGCTACATCAACACGATCTCGACCGAGCAGGAGCCCGCCTTCCCGGGCGACGAGGTGCTGGAGAAGCGCATCCGCCGCATCATCCGCTGGAACGCGGCGCTCATGGTCGTGCACGCGAACAAGAACTTCGAAGGGCTGGGCGGCCACCTGTCCACGTACGCTTCGGCCGCGAGCCTGTACGAGGTCGGCTTCAACCACTTCTTCCGCGGCAAGGACGACGGCGGCTCGGGCGACCAGATCTTCTTCCAGGGCCACGCCGCGCCGGGCATCTACGCGCGCGCGTTCCTCGAGGGCCGGCTGAGCGAGTCGCAGCTCGACCACTTCCGCCGCGAGGTCGGCGGGCAGGGCCTGCCGAGCTACCCGCACCCGCGCCTGCTGCCCGACTTCTGGGAGTTCCCCACGGTGAGCATGGGCCTCGGGCCCATCAACGCGCTCTACCAGGCGCGCTACAACCGCTACCTCGCCGCGCGCGGACTGGCCGACACGTCGAACTCGCACGTGTGGGCGTTCCTCGGCGACGGCGAGATGGACGAGCCCGAGGCGACCGGGGCGCTGACGCTCGCCGCGCGCGAGGGCCTCGACAACCTCACCTACGTCGTGAACTGCAACCTGCAGCGCCTGGACGGCCCGGTGCGCGGCAACAACAAGGTCATCCAGGAGCTGGAGGCCGTGTTCAC
>CAZIXL010000609.1:0-2542 GCA_964542885.1 uncultured bacterium | reverse complement strand
GCACCTGCATGGGGTGCAGGGGGTCGCTGGTTCGAATCCAGTCGCCCCGACCATCTTCCCTCCCAGGGCCCTGCCCATCCTGCCGATGTCCGCCGACTTCCGCACCGGCCCGACCGGGCCCCTTCGGGTGGCCGCCCTGGTGCCGGCCTACCAGGCCGCGGCGCACCTCGGCGAGGTGCTGCTCGGCCTGGCGGCCCTCGCGCCCGCACCGCACGTCCTCGTGGTGGACGACGGCTCGCGCGACGCGACGGCGGCGGTGGCCCGCCAGTTCGGCGCCGAGGTGCACGCGTTCGCCGCCAACCGCGGCAAGGGGCACGCGCTGCTGGCCGGTTTCGAGCGGCTGCGCGAGTTCGACGCCGTGGTGACGCTCGACGCCGACGGCCAGCACCCGCCCCATTGCCTGCCGGCGTTCGTCGAGGCGGCGATGGCCGGCGCCGACCTGGTGCTCGGGCGGCGCGAGATGGGCGGCGACATGCCGCCGCTGCGGCGGTTCGCGAACCGCTTCAGCAGCGGCTGGTGCAGCGCCATCGCCGGGCAGAGGATCTCGGACAGCCAGTGCGGCTACCGGCTCTACCGCCGCGCGGTGCTCGAGGGCACGCCGGTGCGGGCCAGCCGGTACGAGGTCGAGACGGAAATGGCGGTCCGCGCCGCGCGGCTGGGGTTCCGCGTGGCCGAGGTCACGGTGCCCACGGTGTACGGTGACGAGTCGAGCCACATCCGCGTCACGCGCGACGTGCCGCGGATCGTCGCCATGATGGTCCGGTTGTCGTTCGAACGTTCCTCGCGACGAAAGGTGGCGCATGCACATCCTGCTGACGAATGACGACGGCATCTCGTCGCCGGCGCTCCAGCAGCTCCGCAAGAACCTGATGCCCTACGGACGGGTCACGATCATCGCTCCCGACCGCAACCAGAGCGCGACCTCGCAGTCGCTGACGCTGCACCGGCCGCTGCGCATCCACGCGCTCGAGCCCGACGTGTACAGCGTCGACGGGACACCGACCGATTGCGTGCTCGTGGGTTTCCACGGGCAACTGGTCGAGCGGCCGGACCTCGTGGTCTCGGGCATCAACCACGGGCCGAACATGGGCGAGGACGTGTTCTACTCGGGGACGGTCGCGGCGGCGATCGAGGGCGTCCTGCAGGGCGTGCCCGCGATCGCCGCCTCGCTCGTGACGCGCCAGCCGACCGACTTCGCCGAGCCCGCCGAAAGCGTGGGCCGGCTGCTCGGCCAGGTGCTCCACCACGGCGTCCCCGACCGGCTCCTGCTCAACGTGAACTTCCCGTTCCGGCCGACCTCCGAACTCGCGGGCCTGCAGCTCACGCGGCTCGGCACGCGCATCTACCAGGACACGCTGGTCAAGAAGGTGGATCCGCGCGGGCGCGACTATTACTGGATCGGCGGCGAGGATCCCGTCTGGCACCCCGAGCCGGGAACGGACTTCCACGCCGTGCACCACGGCTTCGTCTCGGTGACGCCCATGCGGCTCGACCTCACCGATCGCGGTGCGATCGAGCGTCTCGAGGGCTGGTCGCTGCTGCCATGAGCCCGGTGCCCGCCGAGCCTGCCGACCCCCACGCCGAAGCCCGGCGGCGGATGGTGGCCGGGCAGCTCGCGGGCCGGGGGATCCGGGACACGCGCGTCCTCGCGGCCATGGAGCGGGTGCCCCGCCACGCCTTCGTGGCGCCCGGGTTCGAGGATCGCGCGTACGACGACCGGGCGCTCCCGGTCGCCGGAGGGCAGACCATCTCGCAGCCGTGGATCGTCGCGCGCATGCTGGAGCTGGCGCACGTTCCCGCCGCGGGCCGCGTACTCGAGGTCGGGACGGGCACCGGCTACCAGACGGCCGTGCTCGCCGAACTGGCGGGCGAGGTGTGCAGCGTCGAGCGGCTGGAGCCGCTGCTGGCCGAGGCGCGCGCGCGGCTGGCGGGACTCGGCGTGGCGAACGTCCGGTTCCGGCTCGGGGACGGAACGCTGGGTTGGCAGGAGTTCGCACCCTATGCTAGCGTGCTCGCCGCCGCTGCGGCACCGCATGTCCCTCGAGCGCTTCTCGAGCAGCTCGACGACGGGGGCGTACTGGTGATCCCGGTCGGTAGTGCCCGGTCCCAATGGCTCGAGGTCTGGCGCCGTCAGGGGCATCGCTTCCTGCACGAACGGCACGACGAATGCCGGTTCGTACCCCTCATCGGGCAGGATGCGTGGCGGGACGATCCGCACCACAACTGAATACGGCTTTCGTCGGGGCGTGGCTCAGCCTGGTAGAGCACCTGGTTCGGGACCAGGGGGTCGGAGGTTCAAATCCTCTCGCCCCGACCATTCGTGACCGGATCCGTCCGTTTCGGGCGGGTCCGGTTCCTTTTCGGGGGGTTGCGGTGCGCTCGCGCGGCGCGCCATCCTGCGGCATGCACCACCTGCACGCGATCGTCCACGGCAAGGTCCAGGGCGTGGGTTTCCGCTGGTTCGTCCGCCATCGGGCGGGCGAACACGGCGTCGCGGGGGAGGTCCGCAACCTGCCCGACGGCGCGGTCGAGGTGCGCGCCG
>CAZIXL010000608.1:0-2561 GCA_964542885.1 uncultured bacterium | reverse complement strand
ACTGGGAGTACCGCGCCGTCACGCACACCTGGACCAGCCTCGCCAGCGGCGGCCCGGCCGCGCGCAGCCTGCACGCGATGGCCACCGACACCGGCTGCGGCCGCGTGCTCCTTTACGGCGGCCAGACCGCGGGCGGCACACAGCAGGACCTGTGGGAGTACGAGGGCGGCGGGCACGCGCTCGCCTCCGCCAACACGCCCGGGCCACTGCAGAACACGGGGCTCGTCTACGTGCCCTCGCTCGATCGGACGCTCGCGATCATCGGCGACGACGGGACCGGCTACTCCGCCTCGACCTGGGCGTGGGGATGCCCGTTCGCCGCGACGACAAGCGTGCCGGGTTCGGGCGGACCCGCCGCGAACGGACTGCGGCTGTCGCTGTATCCCAACCCGACCGGCAAGCTCGCGACCATCCGCTACTCGCTTCCGGCGGCGTCGCGCGTGTCGGTCGGCGTGTACGACGTGAGCGGCCGCCTGGTGTGGAAGCGCCCCGACACGTTCGAGGCGGAAGGCACCCACTCCGTCGTGTGGCCGGGCATGGACCAGTCCGGCGCCTTCGCCCACGCGGGCGTCTACTTCGCGCGCGTCCAGTCGGACGCGGGCCACGAGACGCGCACGGTGCTGCTGGTTCGCTAGGCGCGAACCCCGGCGGTCGCCGGCTGCCCGGCGGCCGCCGGGGCGTGGTGTGCGCGGTCGCCGCCGTGCGCGATGCGTGCACGCCGCGGACGGCCCCGCGTCGCGAGCGGCGGCCGAACCGCGTGCGGCGCCGCGTCACCGCCGCGGCACGCCGCGTGCAGCCCGTCCCGCGAGCCCGGCGCACGTCGTGCCGGCGGGGAGGGGCGATGTTCGAACCGGCGAACCTGGCAACCTGGAGCGGCGAGGCGCGGCTACGCGACGCGCGCCACGACGAGCGCCCGCTCGTCTGGCCCGCGTGGCTCTGGCCGCTGCTCGCGTGGGTGCCGCTCGAGCAGTGGCACGCGCGGTTCGCGCGCGAGTTGCCCGCGCTGGGCGGCGCGGCGCTCGCGGGCGCACCGGCCTCGCCGGCGGCGCTCGCGGGGATCGCGACCGGCGTCGTGGTGGCGTTCGCGCTGGCCGAGGCGGGCTTCTATGGCATGCTCTGGGCCGCCCGCGGGCGGCGGCTGCCGTTCTGGGCGACGACGGTGGCGGTGCTGCAGGCGGGGCTGTTCGAGCTGGCCGCGCTGCAGTTGCTCGACGCGCATCCGGCGCCCGCGCCGGCGTGGGTCGCATGGCTCGCGGGGGTGCGGGCGCTCGGCGTGCGGTCGGCCTTCGCGGTCGCGTTGGGCGGCGCGGGGCTGCTGGCGCTCGCGCGCGGCGCGCTGTTCGCGGGGCTGCAGGCGGGGCTCGTACGCCGGCCGTGGCGCGAGGCGTTCGCGCTCGTGATCGCGGGCTGGGTGGCGTCGCACGTGGCCGCGTGGTGGCTGGCCGAGCTGTTCCGGGGCCGCAGCTTCTTCGGGTGAGGGCGCACACGGTGTCGGACTTCGCAACGCACGTCAATCGCATCGCCCTGGTGCTAGCGATCGCCGTCTTCGCGACGCTGGGCGCGCTCTGGTGGCGCGAGCGCACGCGCCGCTACGCAGCGCCGCGCTGGCCCGACGCGGCGTTCGCGACGCTGCTCGCGCCCGCGGACTCGGCGCCCGCGCCGCGCTGGATCGTGGCCGTGAACCCGGGCTGCCCGCACTGCACCGCGCGGCTCGCCGAGCTGCGGAGGGCCGGCGCCGCGCGCGCGGCTGGGGCGGCGCTGGGCGTGCTGCTGGTGGACCTGCGAGAGCGGCCCGATTCGCTCGTCGCCGGCGCCGGGCTCGCGGCCGGCGTGTGGTGGGATTCGAGCGGCGCGTGGCGCTCGCGTTGGGGGCACCGCGTGTACGGCGAGACGCTGGTGTTCGGGGCCGACGGCGCGCTCGCGCGCGTGATCGCGCCCACGGGCCCGGTCGGGACCGGGCCGGACTGAGGCACTCGATTCGCCCCCGAAGCGAACACGAAAGGGGGTGAACGACATGCCGAACACCATCCGCCGGCGCCTGGCCGTCGCGCGCGTCGCGGCGCTCGCGCTCGCGGCGCCGCTCGCGCCGGCGCGGGCCGACGACGGTGCGCCCGACGTGGGCGAGGGGCCCAAGAAGCTCGCGGCCTACATCGGCTGCGCCGCTTCGATCGGGCTCGCGCCCAACGTCTACGCGGCCGCCATGGGTGCGATCAACTGCTTCAAGATGTACATCGACGAGCTGCGCGGCAGCTGACCCGCCCCCGCGAGGAGATTCCCGTGATTCGATCCCTTCGCCTGCGCCAGGCCGTCCTGGCGCTCACGCTCGCGGCGGCGCTCTCGGCGCCGGCCGCGGTCCGTGCCGCCGGCACGGGTGACCCGCCCGATGCCGGGTCGCCCTTCGGCGTGGCCATGGCCATGCTGTGCGGGGCCAGCATCGCGATCACGCGCATCGCGCCCCCGGTGCCGATCGTCGTGGCGGTCGGCGCGGTCTCGTGTTTCACGATGGTCGTCGACGCGCTCATCAGTCCCGACTAGTCGGCCGGTGGCCTTCCGGCGGCGGG
>CAZIXL010000607.1:0-2562 GCA_964542885.1 uncultured bacterium | reverse complement strand
TCGGTCCCTTCGGCGACCCGTGCGTGGGTCCAGCGGTGCGGCACGGCCGTCCCGGGCGCCGCGATCCAGGCGCCGTGGGCCGCCGCGGCGAGCCCGAGCAGCGCGCGCGCCCATTCGCCGGGCGGGTCCTCGAGGTGCGCGCGCGACCAGGCCGGGCCCGCCTGCAGCACCAGCGCGAGTGGGGTGCCCTCGCCGCGCTTGGCGGAGTCGTGGAGGATCGCCTGCAGGGCGCCCCCCGGGTGGCTCACGTCCCAGGCGGGCGCGGGCGTGTCCGCGGGGTAGCGGGCGATCACGGTGAGGCAGGGCTGGAACCGGGCGAGCGCCGCGAGGGCCAGCACCGGCCCGAGGCCGGGCGGTGGCTCGGGGCTCGCCGCGAGCAACCGGATCGCCGAAGGCGCCGGAATCGCCAGCGCCAGCGCCCGGGCTTCGAGCGCCTCGCCGTCCGCGAGCGTCACGCGCCAGCCTTCGGATCTCCGCCTCACCGCCAGGACCTCGGCCTCGCGCCGCACGTCGAGCCGGTCGGCGAGCGCCTTCGCGAAGACGTTCACGCCGAAGAGCGGCGCCAGGCGTGCAGCCCCGGTCTCGTACGCCGCGGGCCGGCAGGGCGTCCCCGGTCCCGTGCGCACGAGCGGCCAGCCGCCCGGCGCGGCCGCGTCCAGCAGCCGCAGCAGCGCGACGAACTCCGGGCTCCTGCCGTGGAGGAACGGCAGTCCGTGGTCCACCGGCTGGCCGCCGCCGAGCCGTCGGGTCGCGCAGCGGCCCCCGACGCCGTGTGAGCGCTCGAGCACGAGCGGCCGCAGGCCCCGCGCCGAGAGCGCTCGCGCCAGCGAGAGGCCCGCGACGCCGGCGCCCACGACGAGCACGTCGGGCCGGGTGCTCACCGGACCCGGCTCCCGCGCCCGGCGGCGGCGTTCGCGCGCGCGGGATCCCCGGCGGCGCGCACGTGCACGCGGCTGGCGGTCGGAGAGGCGGAGCGGCGGGCAGAGACGGGGGGCACGGGACCTCGGACCTCCGGGGGAACGGCAACGAAACGACTCGCATCCTATTCAAAACCTGTGCATCATACCAGCCGCGCAAAGGAGGTTCCATGCCGCACCCCGCCACGGCCGCCCCGCTCGAGCCCGTCGTCCTCACCCACCGCCTGCCGGGCGGGCACGCGTACGTGCTGGAGTCCTCCCAATGGGTGCCCGCGGGGCTCGACGAGACGTTCGCGTTCTTCTCGGACGCCAGGAATCTCGAGGCCATCACCCCCGACTTCCTCGGGTTCGAGATCCTCACGCCGATGCCCGTCGAGATGCGCGAGGGCGCACTCATCGAGTACCGGATCCGCCTCATGGGCGTGACCCTGCCGTGGCTCACGCGCATCGCGAGCTGGCGACCGCGCACGTCGTTCGTGGACGTGCAACTGCGGGGCCCTTACGCGCGCTGGGAACACACGCACCGCTTCACGCCCGCGGATGGCGGAACGCACGTACAGGACCACGTCGTCTACGAGGTGCCGCTGGCTCCGTTCTCGGACCCGGTTCGCGCCCGGTTCGTGCGCCCGACCGTCGAGCGAATCTTCCGGCATCGCCAGGGGGCGATCGCGCGGTTCCTGGGGTGAGCGCCGGGTGGGCGGCCGAAGCTGTGACCGCGCCCCGGCGCACGCGGACCATCCCGGGACCGCGCGGTGTCGCGTGGCGGTCGTCGGCGGGGGCGTCGCGGGACTCACCGCCGCGTGGCTGGTCTCGCCGCACCACGACGTGACGCTGTTCGACGGACGTGCCCACGCGGGAGGGCACACGAACACCGTGGTCGTTCCCGACGGCCCGGACGCCGGGACGCCGGTGGACACCGGTTTCATCGTCATGAACAAACGCAACTACCCGCTCTTCTCCCGCTTGCTCGAGCGCCTCGGCGTGACGCTGCAGGACTCGGACATGTCGTTCAGCTTCCATTGCGAGCGCTCCGGGTTCCACTACGCCGGCAACGGCGTGGACGGCCTCTTCGCCCAGCGCCGCAACCTGGTGCGCCCCGCGTTCTGGCGGCTGCTCGGCGGGATCGCGCGCTTCAATGCCGCCGCCCGGCGCGACCTCGCCGGAGCGGGGGCCGTCGGCGCGACGCTGTCGGAGTACGCCCGCGAGCGGCGCGTGCCCGAGCCGGTCCTGCGCGACTACGTGCTGCCCATGGGCTCGGCCATCTGGTCGGCGCCGGCCGAGGCGATCGGCCGCTTTCCGGCCGAGGCGTTCCTGCGCTTCTTCGACCAGCACGGCCTGCTCGACCCGCGGGCGCTTCCGCGCTGGCGCACCGTCGTGGACGGCGCGCACACCTACGTGCGCGCCATGCTCGGCTCGATGCCGGCCCGGGTCCACCTGCGCACGCCGGTGCGCGCCCTGCTCCGCGAGCCGGGCGGCGTGCGGGTGGTGCTGGCCGACCGCGTCGAGCGATTCGACCACGCGATCGTCGCCACGCACGCGGACGAGGCGCTGCGTCTGCTCGGCGATCCCCGCCCGGGCGAGCGCGATCGGCTCGGCCCCTGGCGCTACTCGGTGAACCGCGCGGTGCTCCACACCGATGCATCCG
>CAZIXL010000606.1:0-2572 GCA_964542885.1 uncultured bacterium | reverse complement strand
GGTCGTACCAGCGCGACGACAGCATCGGGTCGAGCGTGAACGACACGAACAGCGAGACGAGCACGGCGAACGCGACGACGATGCCGAACTGGAAGAAGAAGCGCCCGACGATGCCGCCCATGAACGCCACCGGCACGAACACGGCGACGATCGACAGCGTCGTGGCGAGCACGGCGAAGCCGATCTCGGCGGTGCCCTTGCGCGCCGCCTCCATGTGCTCCTCGCCGTGCTCGACGTGCCGCACGATGTTCTCGCGCACGACGATCGCGTCGTCGATCAGGATGCCGATCACGAGCGAGAGCGCCATGAGGGTCATCGTGTTGAGCGTGAAGCCGAACGCGTAGAACGCGAGGAACGCCGAGATCACCGACACGGGCAGCGTCAGGCCGGTGATCACGGTCGAACGCCACGAGTTCAGGAACACGAACACGATGAGCACCGTGAGGATGGCGCCCTCGACGAGCGTCTTCTGCACGTCGTCGACCGAGTGGCGGATCCAGATCGAGTTGTCCTGGATCATCTGGAGGTGGGCGCCGCGCGGCAGCTTGCGGTTCAGTTCGGCCACCGCCGCGTTCACCTGGTCGGCGATGTCGACGGTGTTGCCGCCGGCGACCTTGCGGATCTCGACCGCCACCGCGCGCTCGCCGTTCACGAACGCCGCGTCGCGCTCCTCCTCCTGCGCGTCCTCGATCCGGGCGACCTGCGACAGCCGCACGGTCGTGCCGCCGCGCACCGCGATGGCCACGTTCTCGAAGTCCTTCGGCTGCGCGAGCCGGCCCTTGATGCGGACCAGGTCTTCGCGCGAGCCGCGCTGGACGCGCCCCGCGGGCACGTCGGCGTTCTCGCGCTGCAGCGCCGACACGACCATGTCGGGCGACACGCCCAGCGCGTTCATGCGGTCGGGCAGCAGCAGCACGTGCACCTCGCGGCGCACGCCGCCGGCCACGCGCACGCTGCCCACGCCCTGCACGTTCTGGATGCGGCGGCTGATGTCCTCCTCGGCGAGCCGCGTCAGGTCGCGCAGCGACCAGCTGGGGCCCTTCACCGAAAAGCTCATGATGGGCTCGGCCGCCGGGTCGAACTTGCCGATGACCGGCGTCTCGATGTCCTCGGGCAGGTCGGCGCGGATGCCGTCCATCTTGGCGCGGACGTCCGCGATGTCGTCCATGAGCTTGGTCTTGAGCTGGAACTCGATGAAGACCTGGCTGAAGCCCTCGTTCGAGTACGAGAAGATGCGCTTCACGCCCTCGACCGAGTTCACCGCCTCCTCGATCTTCTTCGTGACCTCGCGCTCGACGGCCTCGGGAGAGGCGCCGGGGTAGGTCGTGGTGACCGAGACGAACGGGAAGTCGATCTTGGGCCACAGGTCCACCGACAGCCGCCGGTAGCTGAAGATCCCGAGCGTGACCAGCGCCACGATCATCATCGTGGCCAGCACGGGCCGCTTGATGGAGAGGTCGGAAAGGAACACGGGTTACTTCTCCCCTCCGGCCACGCGCACCGCCTGGCCCTCGGCCAGGCCCGCGAGCGTGCCCGTCACCACGGTGTCGCCGGGCTGCAGGCCCTCGAGCACCTCGACCAGGTCGTCGGCGTCGTCGCGGACGCCGACGCGGACCGGCTTCTTCACGAGCCGGCTGCCTTCGATTCCGAACACCCACTGCGCGCCGTCGTCGCCGCGCACCGCTTCGGCCGGCACGGCCAGCGCCGAGCGCGCCTGCTTCGTGAGCACCTGCCCCGACGCGAACAGCCCGCCCACCAGCCGCCCGGCGCCGTTCGGCACGCGCACGTACACCTTCACCTGCCGCGTGGCCGGGTCGGCGGTCGTGTTGACGCGCGCGACGTGGCCGTCGATCGCACCGCTGGCGCCCGTCACCGTGAGGCGCACCGGCGCGCCCGGCCGCACGAGCATCACGAACTCGCTCGGCACGGTGGCCTCGAACTCCAGCTCGCGCGTGTCGGCGATCACGAACAGCGGGTCGCCGCCGCCGACGCGGTCGCCGGTCTGCACCGAGCGCGTGGCGACCGTGCCCGCGAACGGCGCGCGCACGACCGCGTCCGACAGCCGCCGCGCCGCGACGGCCTCGCCCGCCTGCGCCGCCTTCCACGCGGCCTCGGCGCTCTCGACGTCGCGCTCGCTCACGGCGCCCTCCTTGTAGAGGTTCTGCATGCGCTCGTGGTCGGCCTGCGCGCTCTTGAGCTGCGCGCGGGCGCTGGCGGCGTCGGCTTCGACGGAACCCAGCCGGAAGCGGGCGAGCACCTCGCCCTTGGCGACGCGCTGGCCCTCGCGCGCGACGACCTCCTCGAGGACGTCTTCGAACGGCGACGTGACGCGCGCCTGCAGCCCGGGCGTGAGCGTTCCCGAAACGGGGACGCCGGCGGCGAGGTCGGCGCGGCGCGCGACCGCGACGTCGGTCTCCGCGAGCAGCGCGTCGCCGGCGTCACCGAGCGTGGCGGCCGAGGCGGCGTGCGTGTCGGCGTCGGCCTTGCCGCCGGCATCGGCGTGCTGGCCGCCGGAGCAGCCCGAGAGGAAGAGGATCGCCGCGAGCGCGGCGGCGGCCGGGACGATGCGGTG
>CAZIXL010000605.1:0-2573 GCA_964542885.1 uncultured bacterium | reverse complement strand
TTGCATGCCTAATCCACGCCGCCAGCGTTCGTTCTGAGCCAGGATCAAACTCTCCATGGTAAATATGGAGATACATGCACGCAGAGCCAAAGCTCCACGCACACGGATCGTGCAAGGTAAACACGCCGACATGCCAACAACGGCCTGCCGACGCGGACTTGCCGGGCCTTCAAAGTCACGTGCGCTATTCGATTTTCAAAGATCGGAGACACGTCGAACGCTTCCCGCGTTGCGAGAAGCGGACGGGGAACCTAGCCTGTTTCGAATGGGACGTCAACTGACTTTTTCGAGGTGGGCTCTGTTCCTGCAGTGACGGCAAGATAGTGGCGCCCGGCACGGCTGTCAAGTGCCGAGGGGAACTATCTTCTAAACGATTGTGCTGCAACGAGAATGCTCGAGTTTCCAGTGCTTGGGAGGCATCGGGCCCTGCATTTCCTGCCCTCCGTCGCGCCTGATCGCGCGCCGGTGGGTACCTGGTCCCCCCGCTCTAGGCGACGTGAGCGCTGGACATCAGCGCCTCGCAATGCGATACGGGAGCCGAGCATGTGCCCGAGCGGGCGCTCGTCCTCGCCACCGAGGGCGATTCCACCGATCATGACGACCCGGAGCCCAGCTTCGATGAGTACCAACCTCGGAGTTCTCGCGGACTTTCGCGCCCGCGAGCTCCTCCACCAGTTCACGTTCGGTGATCAGCCGGACTGGCTCGCGACGCGATCGGTCACGGCCTACGCGGGCTTCGATCCGACGGCCGACAGCCTGCACATCGGCCACCTCCTTCCAGCACTCGGACTCGCGCGACTCCAGCGCGCGGGCCACCGCCCCATCGCGGTCGTCGGCGGGGGGACGGGCCTCATCGGGGATCCGAGCGGCAAAGCGAGCGAACGCCCGATGCTCACGCGCGACGACATCGCCGCCAACACGGCGGGCATCGCAGCGCAATTGCGTCGCCTGCTCGACTTCGAGGGCCCACGAGGCGCAGTTCTCGTGGACAACGCCGAGTGGCTTTGCCAATTGCGCCTCGTCGATTTCCTGCGCGACATCGGCAAGCACTTCACGGTCAACACCATGGTGCAGCGCGACTCGGTCCAGCTTCGCCTGGCGACCGAACAGGGGATTTCGTTCACCGAGTTCACGTACGCGCTTCTCCAGGCGTTCGACTTCCTCGAACTGTTCGACCGCTACGGCTGCCGGCTGCAGATCGGCGGCAGCGACCAGTGGGGCAACATCCTCGACGGCCGCGAGCTCATCCGGGTGCTGCGCGGCGCGGAGGCGCATGGACTCACCCAGGTGCTCGTGACCAAGGCCGACGGATCGAAGTTCGGCAAGTCCGAGTCGGGGAACGTTTGGCTCGACCCGAAGCGAACGAGCCCCTACCGATTCCACCAATTCTGGCTCAACGTCGACGACGCCGACGCCGTGCGTTACCTGAAGTTCTTCACGTTCCTCCCGGTCGAGGAGATCGACCTGCTCGGAGCCCGCCACGCGTCGGACCCCGCGAAGCGCGAGGCGCAGCGCGCCCTCGCGGATGCCGTCACCGAACTCGTGCACGGAGCCGACGCTCTGCAGTCGGTCAAGCGGGCCGCTGCCGTGCTGTTCGAAGGCGGCGACCTGCGCGTCTTGAATGCCGCGGAGCTCGAGGACGGGCTCGGCGAAGCGCCGCGCGTCCCCGCACCGCGCGCCGACTTCGGGACGCCCCGCCTCGACCTGCCGAGCGCGCTGGTGCTGGCCGGGCTCGTGAAGTCCAAGGGCGAGGCGAGGACACACATCCAGAACGGGGCCGTCGCCATCAACCAGCAGGTCGAGAAGGATGTCCGTCGCGTGCTTTCGGCGGCCGATCTGCTGGCCGGCCGCTACGTCGTCCTCAGGCGGGGCAAGAAGAACTACGGATTGATCGAGCTGGCCGACTGAGCCGGCGGGGCTTGCCCTCCGTCGCCGAAGGCCCCTACGCTGGCCGCCCGAAAGGAGTCGCCCACCCCGACATGTCCAACGTCGCCCTGAGCGCCGCCCGACGCTTCCCCTGGAAGCTGTTCTTCATCGTCGTCCTCGTCGTGATCTTCGGCTCCGCCGGCGCCGTCTTCGGACTGGTGCAGTGGCTCCGCCGCGACCTCCCGACACCGGAACAGGTGGCGTCGGTACAGGCGCCGATCAAGACCGTGGTCTTCGATGCGCGCGGGCGCGTCCTGCACGAGTTCTATCGCGAGAACCGTTCCCCCGTCCCGTTGAAGAGCATCCCGCGCAACCTGGTGAACGCGACGCTTTCGACCGAGGACCGCAGCTTCTTCACGCACTGGGGCGTTGACCTGTGGGGCATCGCGCGCGCCGCCGTCACGGACGTGCTCCATCGCCGGCGCGCCCAGGGCGGCAGCACCATCACGCAACAGTTGGCGCGCAACCTCTTCCTGACGCACGAGCGCACGTTCACGCGCAAGCTGAAGGAGGTGGCACTCGCAATCGAGCTGGAGCGCAACTACTCGAAGGAGCAGATCCTGGAGATGTACTTCAACCAGATCTACTTCGGAGAAGGCGCCTACGGCGTCGAGGCCGCGGCGAAGACTTACTTCGACAAGCCGCTT
>CAZIXL010000604.1:0-2573 GCA_964542885.1 uncultured bacterium | reverse complement strand
ATCAGATCCCCGAGACCGGGATCATCAACGGCGGGAGTGGTGCGTACTCCGACACCAGATCAATCTACTCCGGCAAGGGTTACTGGCTCTACATGACCAACCCAGGCACACTCTGTGCCATCGGAGCGTGATGTGGATGAGACGACAGGTTGCTTTGTTCTCTATTCTCCTCCTCATCGGGACGGCGTCCGCCGTCCCCCTCCTTCCTGCGGAGTTCCGGGGCTCGGTCACACACCACACGCTCCTGCACGAGAACTTCCGCCGGTTCTTCGAGGCGTTCCCCAAGGACGCCCACCCGATGGCGGTCTGCGCGTCCTCGATCGCGGCGCTCACCACGTTCTACCAGGCGCCCGAGACCGACTCGAACGTGAACGAGTCGATCGTGCGGTTGATCGCCAAGATCCCGACGATCGCGGCTTACGCCTACAAGCACTCGATCGGGCAGCCGGCGATGTACCCGAAGAACAGCCTGAATTACGCCTCGAACTTCCTGCACATGATGTTCGCGACGCCCTGCGAGGACTACACGCCCGATCCGGTCCTGGCCCGCACGCTCGACATGCTGCTGATCCTCCACGCCGACCACGAGCAGAACTGCTCGACCAGCACGGTCCGCATGGTCGGCAGCTCGCGCGCCAACCTCTACGCGAGCATTTCCGCCGGCATCAGCGCGCTCTGGGGCCCGCTGCACGGCGGCGCGAACCAGGAAGTGATCGAGATGCTCGAGCGCATCGAGTCCGAGGAGGGCAGCGCCGAGAAGTTCCTGTTCAAGGCCAAGGACAAGGGCGACACGACGCGGCTCATGGGCTTCGGCCACCGCGTGTACAAGAACTACGATCCGCGCGCCGCGATCCTCAAGACGCACTGCGAGGAGGTCATCAAGCGCGTCGGCATGTCCAGCAAGCTGCTCGAGATCGCGATGAAGCTCGAGGAGATCGCGCTCCGCGACGACTACTTCGTGTCGCGCAAGCTCTACCCGAACGTGGACTTCTACTCGGGCGTGATCTACAAGGCGCTCGGCATCCCGGTGAACATGTTCACGGTGATGTTCGCCATGGGCCGCATGCCGGGCTGGATCGCGCAGTGGCTCGAGATGCGCCACGACCCGGACTTCAAGATCAGCCGCCCGCGCCAGATCTACACCGGCGCGACGCAGCGCGCGTACGTGCCGCTCGACCAGCGCTGAACCGGTCCGCGATTCGCTCCCCGACCGCCCGTTCCCGCCCCGCGGGGACGGGCGAAGTCGTTCAGGTCGCGGGCACCACGTCGCGCGGAGCCGCGAGGGCCCGTTCCTCGAGGTCGCCCGGGCCGCCGTCCTCCCAGGCCAGCATCAGCAGCTCGGCCGGCTCCGCGAGCGCGATCACCGGGTGGTGCCAGCAGCCGCGCGCCAGGTTCAGCGCCTGGCCCGGCTCGCACGCGAAGGCCCGCATCCCGGCCTCGTCCGGCCCGCCGTCGGCCCGCGTGGGCGCCACGATCACCAGCCAGCGGCCGCCGCGCAGCGAGGCGAAGAGCTGGGTGGAGTGCGGGTGACGCTCGAGCAGCGTCGCGCGGAACGGCAGCGTGCAGGGATCGCAGCGGAACACCGCCAGGTTGGGACGCGCCCCGGGGCGCCCGTTCTCGAGCGCCGCCGCGTGGTCGTGCCGCCACGCCGTCCCGAGGTTCACGCGCCGCGCGTCGCCCTCGCTCCCGCCGGGCACCTGCCCGAACGGGGCGAACGCCGCGGCGGTCAGCGGCTCGGCGACGAGGGGCGGCGGCTCCGGCACGTTCACGAGCCCCGGTACGTCGAGTAGCCGTAGGGTGCGAGCAGCAGCGGGACGTGATGGTGCGCGGCCGCGTCACGCACGCGGAAGACGACCTCGACGAACGGGTAGAAGGATTCGCGCCGCGTGGCGGCGAAGTACTCGTCCACCTGGAAGCGCAGCCGGAACGTGCCCGGCTCGAGCGCGCGGCCTTCGGGGACCAGCGCGCGGGCGCGCCCGTCCGCGTCGGTCCGGTCCTCGCCGAGCACGAGCCAGTCGGGCCCGTGCCGCTCTTCGAGCGTCACCGGGACGCCCGTGGCGGGCCGACCGAGTGCCGTGTCCAGGACGTGCGTGCTGATTCCCACCGGAACCTCCCTCGTGTCAGGCGCCGTCGGCGTCGAGCCAGCGGCCGATGCGGAGCCGGGTGATGCGGGCCTGTTCGCGCGCTGCCGCCGCGAGCTCGGTGGCGCGGTCGTTGCCGAGGCGTTCCTCGACCAGGTCGGCCAGTTCGGCCGGGCCGCGCCCGGACGCGAACGCGATGAAGCCGAAGCCGAAGCGGGCCTCGTACGCCGCGCCCCCCGCGCGCAGTCGCGCGAGCGTTTCCGCGTGCCCGCCCTCGAGCGCCGCCTGCTCGCGGCGCGACCAGGCCGCGTGCGTGGAGGTCGCGGAAGCCGCGGGCGGCTCGCCGAGGCGCGGGTGAACGGCGAGCGCCTCGAGCAGGGCGCGCTCGTCGAGCGCGGCCACGGCCTCGCCGGCGGCGGCGAGCAGCGCCCGCACGCTCGCGGCCGGCAGTCGCGCCGCCAGCGCGCGGGCGAACGCCGGGCCGGCGCAGAA
>CAZIXL010000603.1:0-2576 GCA_964542885.1 uncultured bacterium | reverse complement strand
CAGCGCCGCCAGCGCGGCGAGCACGGCGTCGGCCACGTCGGCGGCCGTGCGCCCGTCGGTCGGCACGCGCACGTGCGCGACCTCGGCGTAGAGCGGCGCGCGCGATTCGAGCAGCGCCGAGAGCCGGTCGACCGGCGCGCCCCCGGCCAGCAGCGGCCGCACGCGTGCGGGCTCGCCGTCCTCGGCCGCGACGCGCCCGGCCGCCACGGCGGGCGACACCTCGAGCCACACGACCGTGCAGCGCTCGCGCAGCAACCGCCGGCGCTCGGGATCGGTCACGATGCCGCCGCCGCACGCGATCACGCGCACGCCCAGCCGCAGCACCTGCGCCAGCAACTCGCCCTCGCGGCGGCGGAACCACGCCTCGCCCGAGCGCTCGAACAGCTCGGCGATCGACGCACCCTCGACCGCTTCGATCATGGCGTCGAGGTCGGCCACGGAGGCGCCGAGGCGCTCCCCGAGGAGGCGGGCGACGGCGGTCTTGCCGGCCCCCATCAGGCCGACGAGTGCGATGGGTCGTTCCGGAACCGGGTTCATGCGCCGCGAAGCTAGCGTGCCGCGATCCGGCTCGGCAAGCGGCGGGCGGCGCCCGGCCGCCCGCGCGGGCGGCGGGCCGCCCCGAAACGCGACCGCCGCCGCCCTGTGGGGGGCGGCGGCGGCGCGTCCGGACGGGGGATGTCCGTCAGTTGGCCGCCATGCTGGTGATGAGCCGCGGCGTCACGAAGATGATCAGCTCGCGGTTCTGGCGCACGGTGCTGGTCGAGCTGAACAGGTAGCCGACGATCGGGATGTCCTTGAGGAAGGGCACGCCGCTGTTGACCGTCGACTCGTTCGTGCGGATGAGGCCGCCGATCACGGCCGTCTGGCCGTCGTCCACCATCACGCGCGTGTCCGCCTCGCTGGTGTTGATGATGATGCCGCCCTGCACGGTGGACTGCGTCGAGAGGTCGCTGACCTCGGGATGCAGGTCCATGACGATCTTCTTGTCCTGCGTGAGGTGCGGCGTCACGCGGAGCTGGATGCCGATCGTCTGCAGCTGCGACACCGGGTTGCCGGCGACGTCCTGCACGATGAGCGGGATCTTCTGGCCGACGATGATCTTCGCCTCACGGTTGTCCACGGTCGTGATGCGCGGGTTCGAGATGATGTTGGCCTTGCGCTTCTCCTCGAGCGTCTGCAGCTGCGCCTCGATCGAAGCCCAGTCCTTGAAGATGCCGAACGTCAGCTTGTTCGCCGCGCTGCTGATGCCCGTGTTCTGCTCGGCACCCACCTGGATCGTCCCGTCGTTGGTGTGGAACGGGCCGCCGCCGGGCAGGGTCTTGCCACCGTTGCCGTCGTCGACGCCGGCCCAGAACTCGGGCTTCTGCGGCGCGACGTTCCACTCGATGCCGATGTCGCGGAGCGCCGAGGCGTCCACGTCCACCAGCTTCGCCGTGATCTCGATCTGCGGCGTCGTCGAGTCGAGGTCCATCGCCATCTTCACGACCTGGTCGAGGTTCGACGACAGGTCGGTCACGATGAGCGAGTTGGTGCGCTTCTCGACCTGGATGCTGCCGCGCTTCGACAGCGCCGGGGCGAGCGGCGTGGTCATCTCGGCGGCGTTGGCGTAGTTCAGGCGCACGACGCGCGTCTCGAGCGGCACCAGCTCGAGCGTGCGTGCGTTGGCCGTCTCGCGCTCGACCTTCTCGGCGTTCAGCTTGCCGGTCTCGTCCACGCGCACGACCGCGCCGTCCTCGACGTAGTCCAGCCCGTTCGCGCGCAGCACGGCCTTGAGCGCGTCCTGCCACGCGACGTTGCGGAGCGTGATGGTCACGGTCGCCTTGACGTTCTGGGCCACGACGATGTTGCGGCCGCTGAACTCCGAGATCGCCCGCAGCACGGTGCGCAGGTCGGCGTTCGTCACGTCGAGGTTGAAGCTGCCCGTGCCGGTGCGCGTCAGACCGACCTGCGACGAGGCCGTGGACTGCGCCCGGGCGGGAACCGCACTCGCAGCCAGCACGATGCCGGCCGCCAGGAAGAGGCCGATCACGACCTTGTCAGCGCGCATTCTGTTCTCCCTTCCGCTCCAGTGGGATCTCCACCGACTGGGACTGATTCTCCGACGTGATGGTCACGACGATGCCGTCACGCTTCAACGACTCGACGTAGCCGTTCTGGACCTTGTCGCCCTTCCGCAGGACGTAGCTGTTGCCGCGCACGTCCTCGACGAGGGCGAACTGATCGGTGGATCCCCAAACGATGCCGACCACCTTGATGCCGCCCGGATCCGGGGGAGCGTCGCCGCCGACGTCGGCGCCGACGAACGCACCGTCCACGAGCGACTGGAACGGATCGCGCCGCCCCAGCGCGTTGTACTGGTAGGTCAGGTGCTCGTCGACGTGGGCCAGCCCGGCACCGGGAGCCTGCGAAGGCTGCGGCACCGCGGTGACGACCGGCGCACCAGCGCCGTCCAGCGAGGCCGGCTTCGCCGGCGTGCCCGGCCGCTGCGTCGCCGGGGCCTCCGGCTTGGCCGCGACCTGCTCACCGGCCTTCGCCGCCGCATCCTTCGCGCCGGCCGGCTGCGCCGGCGCGTCCGT
>CAZIXL010000602.1:0-2576 GCA_964542885.1 uncultured bacterium | reverse complement strand
CTGCGCGTACTGCGTGCAGATGCGCACGACCGTCTTGGAGGACTCGATGTTGGCCGCCTCGGCCGAGTCGAGCTTGATGTTGCGCTTGATGTACTCGACCGCGCGGTACGCGCCGGTGGTGACCGCCTGCATCGAGGCGCCCGTGAACCAGTACACCGTGCCGCCGCCCATCAGCAGGCCGAGGATCACGTAGGGGTTCAGCAGGTCGAGCGAGAACACCTGGCCCATCGCCTCGTAGTGCTTGGTGAGCACCAGCACGATCGAGAACAGCATGGTGGTCGCGCCGGCCACCGCGGTGCCGATGAGCACCGGCTTGGCGGTCGCCTTGAAGGTGTTGCCAGCGCCGTCGTTGTCCTCGAGGAAGTGCTTGCCGCGCGCGAAGTCGGGCTTGAAGCCGAACTGCTTCTCGATCTCGGCCGCGACACCGGGGGTGGTCTCGACCTGCGAGAGCTCGAAGATCGACTGCGCGTTGTCCGTCACCGGGCCGTACGAGTCGACCGCGATGGTGACCGGGCCCATGCCGAGCAGGCCGAACGCCACCAGGCCGAACGCGAACACCGCCGGGTACTGCATGTACTCGGCCAGACCCTGCTGCGAGAAGACGTAGGACACGAACAGCAGCACCGCGATGGTGAGCGCCTTCCAGAACACCGAGAAGTTGCCGGCCACCAGGCCCGACAGGATGTTGAGGGACGCGCCGCCCTCCTTGGAGGCCGACACCACCTCGGCGACGTGGCGCGAGTGCGCGCTCGTGAACACCTTGGTGAACTCGGGGATCACCGCCGCGGCGAGCGTGCCGCACGAGATGATGACCGACAGCGTCAGCCACAGGTTCCCGCCCAGCGGCGCGAGCAGCCACTTGGAGGCCGCGAACGTCACCACGATCGAGAGGATCGAGCACAGCCACACCAGGCTGGTGAGCGGCGCCTCGAAGTCGATCTTGTCCTTGCCCGTGTTCTGCGCGCGGGCGATGGCGCCGTTGACCACGTACGAGGCGATCGACGTGAGGATCATCAGGACGCGCATGACGAAGATCCAGACGAGGAACAGCGCCTTGTGCTCGGGCTGCACCGCGAGCGCGATGAACGAGATCAGCGCGACGCCCGTCACGCCGTACGTCTCGAAGCCGTCGGCCGTGGGGCCCACCGAGTCGCCGGCGTTGTCGCCCGTGCAGTCGGCGATCACGCCGGGATTGCGCGGATCGTCCTCCTTGACCTTGAAGACGACCTTCATCAGGTCCGAGCCGATGTCGGCGATCTTCGTGAAGATGCCGCCCGCGATGCGGAGCGCCGAGGCGCCGAGCGACTCGCCGATGGCGAAGCCCAGGAAGCAGGCGCCGGCCATGTCCTCGGGCACGAAGAGGAGGATGGCGAGCATCATGATGAGCTCGACGCAGATCAGCATGACGCCGATGCTCATGCCCGACTGGAGCGGGATCTCGTAGACCGGGAGCGGCTTGCCCTTGAGCGAGGCGAACGCGGCGCGGCTGTTCGCGTACGTGTTCATGCGGATGCCGAACCACGCGACGCCGTACGAGCCCAGGATGCCGACGATCGAGAACAGGATGATGATCAGCACCTTGAACGCCTCGAGGTGCTGCAGGAAGCCGAAGTAGTAGACGATGCAGGCGCCGATGAAGACCTCGAGCACCATCAGCAGCTGGCCCTGCTTGAGCAGGTAGGCCTTGCACGTCTCGTAGATCGTGTTCGAGACGTCCAGCATGAGCTTGTGCGCGGGCATGTTCTTGACCTGCGTGAACATGAGCATCCCGAACGCCATGCCGGCGATGCACACGCCCATGCCGATGAAGAGCCACTGGCGCTGCGACGGCTCGAGCGTCGGCAGCTGGAGGTCGAGCTCGCTCGCGAAGGCGAGCGCGGGGAGCAGCGCGCCCGCGAGCATCGCGAGCAGGCCGGGCACGGTGAACTTCCGCAGGGCGGTTCCCGCGGTGCGGAACAGCTTCATCGGGTGCTCCTCAATGGGGTTGGGGCAACCGGCCGCGCTGCGCCGGAGACGCCCGCCCGAGCGGGCGGCCGCGAGGATGATGGACGGGGGTGCGGCCCGTTCGGCGGGTGGGATGATGCGCCCGTACCCCGCAGGCGGCGGTACGGAAGGCGCGGAAGGATAATCGATGCCGCGCGCGTGAAACAAGCGCCGCGTCGGCCCCGCGGAAACTTCCCCGGACCGGGTGTTCAGCGCGTGACGACCACCCGGCGCACGGCCCTCTCGGCGCCCCGCGCGGCCGTCGCGAAGTAGAGCCCGGGGGCGACCGGGGCGCCGTTCGCGTCCCTCAGGTCCCAGGCCACCGCGTGCGTGCCCGCGGCGAGCGGTCCGTTCGCCAGCTCGCGCACCAGGCGCCCGTCCACGGACAGGACCGCGAGCCGCACCGTTCCGCCGTCGCCCGCGGGGACGACCAGCGAGAGCGACGCCGCGCGGGAAGCCGGGTTGGGGACCGGGGCGGCCAGCGCGAAGCGCCCGGCCGGCGCGTCGCCGACACCGGCGCTCGTGCGGATCCGCAGGACGCCGGGCGTCACGGCGACGGTCGGCGAGCCCTCGTTGAGGAGCAGGCGCTGGAA
>CAZIXL010000601.1:0-2579 GCA_964542885.1 uncultured bacterium | reverse complement strand
GGCACCGGGTCGTTCTCGCTGAAGCGATACCAGGCGGCGTCGCCGCCGAACGTGTTCGAGCGGATGCGCATCCAGTTGTTGCGCACCCGCTCGAGCGCGTCGCCCTCGAGGTTCCCGAGGCCGCGGGCCATGCCGGCCAGCGTCTTCAGCTCGCGGCTGCTGTACTGCGCCATCTCGGTGCCGCCGCGCTGCTCGAGTCCGGTACGCAGGACGTCGATCGCACGCCCCAGGCGGACGCGGGCTTCCATCGAGAGCGGCGCCGGCGAGAAGAGAATCGCCT
The DNA here is from genome assembly GCA_964542885.1 of uncultured bacterium. Lineage (GTDB taxonomy): Bacteria > Eisenbacteria > RBG-16-71-46 > RBG-16-71-46 > RBG-16-71-46 > CAIXRL01. The sequence continues at coordinate 2,299 of CAZIXL010000601.1, read as the reverse complement.
CGACGTCCACGATCGGCGCGCGAAACGCACCGGGGTCGAGGGGCGACTCACCCATCGCCACGCTGTGCACGCCCTGCGTCGTGTGCAGCGCGCCGTACGCGGCCGTCATCGCGAACAGGATGACGGCCACGGCGAACAGGATCCGGAAGCGGAAGAACTGGAGCATGGCGGCCTCCCGGGACGGATGCGCGAGGTGGACTCCCGCGGGTTATCGGGCGGGCAGCGGCGGCGCTGGAGTCCGCGAACGTCCCGCCCGGCAGGGGACCGGAACGCCCGTGCTCAGGCCGCCGGGAGCGCGCCCGCCGGCAGGTCGTCCGCGCGGCCGCGCGCGCGACGGATCACCCACTCGGCCACCGCGACGTTGATCACCCAGCCCGCGCCCATCAGAACGGCGCGCGGTCCCTCGCCGGGCTTGCCGGCGAGCAGGAACCACGGCAGGTGGGTCAGCACCTGCGTGCCCGCCCCCAGGCCGATCGCGTAGGCGCGCATCATCCACTCGCCGTGCGCGGCGAAGTCGCGGCGCCCGATCGCGACCAGCGAGCGCAGGATCGCGAGCGCCATCGCCGAGCCGAACACGAGGCGTTCCCAGTAGAGCGCCACGCCGTCCCCCGCGGGCCACGGGTAGAAGCGCGCCATCCACAGGCCGCTGAATGCCGACGCCAGGCCGAGCACGACGAGCACGCGCCCCGCGCGGCGATGCCAGGCGCGATGGCGACGGCGGTAGCCCCGCACGAACTGGAACGCCCCGACGATGCAGAACGGGATCACCGACACGACGTGCACGACCACGGGCAGCGGCGCGGCCAGGAAGCGCGCGTTGTCCGGCGTCGCCGGCCCCCCGCGCGCGATCTCCGCCAGCCGTCCCGTCCCGGCCACGGCCGGGACGAGACTCAGCAGAATGAGCAGCGCCGGGACGAGCCACTCCGGCCGCCGCGACGCGGTCCGCGCGGGCGCACTCATCGCGTCACCCAGCGCAGGCCGAGGAGCAGGCCCAGGTCGCCGCGCGCCTCGTCGGACCGGCCGCTGCCGATCGGCAGGAACCCGGTCAGGTGTTCGCGCGCCTCGAGGCGGACCCGGAGGCTGCGCACGCCCAGTTCGCCGCCGGCGCCGAAGTAGGCGGCCGTCTCGTGCGCGCTCGGGGCGGGCAGGTGGCGATGATCGTAGCGGCGCGCGCCGAGCCCGCACGTGGTGAACGGCCGCAGGCTCACCGCGCGGCCGTCGCCCCAGCGCGAGCCGCGGGCCTCGAGACCCAGGTCCAGGTCGAACACGTCGAGCCGGTCGCGGCCGCCGAGGTCGAGGTCGCGGCTGCGAGTCCAGCCCAGCGACGCGCCGATCGCGAGCGAGGGCCGCAGGACGTATGCGAGCTGCGCCATCGAGAGGCCGCCGCGATCGAGCGAGCGCGACTGGGCGCCGGTCGGCACGAGGCTCCCGCTCGAGACCATGAACTCCCAGCGCCCGGGCTCGGCGTCGCCCGAGCGGGGTGCGGCCCCGCGCGCGATGCCCGCCAGCGAGGCGGAGAGGGTGACGGCGGCGAACGCGAGCAGGGCGAGCGGGCGGACGGCGGCGTGAGTGCGGCTCATGACGGATTTCCTCCGAAGGATGGGGTCGGATGGACATCCGTTGCGGCGGGGGCCGGGTCCGGATGCGTGGTGTGCTCCTGCGGTGCGCGACTCGTCCGCGCCCCGCCGGAGACGTTCGATCCCGCGCCGGGGCGCGGGCAGGCCGACGGGGCGCGCGAGTCGCGGGAGCGGTTCGCCGCCGTGATCGCGAGCGCGACGACCATGAGGGCCGCCCCGACGGCGAAGGTGGCGCGCATGCCGAACGCGATCGCCGCCGGCGCCGCCGTCCCGGGGTGGCTCGCCGCGGAGGCGACCGCGAACACGGTGCCCATGACCGAGGCGCCCGTGACGAGCCCCAGGTTGCGCGACAGGCTGAGCACGCCCGAGACGACGCCGCGCTCGCCCGCCGGGCGCGCGGTCATGACCTGCGTGTTGTTCGCCGTCTGGAACGCCGCGTAGGACGCGGTGAGGAGTGCGATCGCGGCCATCCAGCCGCCGGGCCCGAGCGACGCGGGCAGCAGCGCCAGCAGCAGCGCGCCGGCGGCGAGGCCGGCGAGCCCGGCCGCGGCCACGCGCCCCGCGCCGAAGCGATCCACGGCGCGCCCGGCGGGCACGCCCGACAGCGCGACGATCACGGGGCCCAGCGACAGCACGAGGCCGACGCGCGCGGCACCCAGCCCGAGCGCGCGGGCGAGGTAGAACGGCCCGACGACCAGCGTCGCCATGAGCACGGTCGACAC
>CAZIXL010000600.1:0-2582 GCA_964542885.1 uncultured bacterium | reverse complement strand
CGGACTGCGCGACGCCCGCCGACAGCAGGCAGAGTCCCGTCAGGACGATGAGGGATCGGAGATGCATGGACGGTGTCTCCCGGGAAGGCTTCGGCAGCGGTGGCCGCGGAGCGACGCCGTGACCCCGGCGCCCACGAAGCTTCGAGCTTCCCGGAGGGCCGAGGCACGGAGATGGAGGGGTGCGGGATGCGACGGCCCGAACCGGATGCGCCTCAATGCTAAGGAAGCAGCGGTTTCGGGGTCAACGACTTCCCCGCGGGACCGGGGGGGCCGCACCCGTCGCGGCGAACTCGGGGCCGAACCGGGGCGAGGGCCGGACGACCCGCTGTCCGGACCGCTCGACCCACTGCCAGGGCAGTTCGGCGAGTGGCAACGCGACCAGTTCCTCGGCCAGCCGGGCCTGGACGTCGGCCGGATCCAGCGGCCCGGGGGCCCGGCCCGGGAGCAGCCAGGCGTCGAACTCCCTTGTGCGCCAACCCGTACGGAAGCCGCCCACGGCCGGCCCGCGGAGCGGCATGACGAGCCCGGCCAGCTCGCCGACCGGCCCGGGCACCAGCGCCTGCGCCTCGACCAGTTGGGCCTGGGCCGCGGCGGCGCGGAGCCGCTCCGCCGGGACGTCCGCCCCCCGCAGGGGGCGCAGCCCGGCGTAGAAGCCCTGGCGGGCCCACTGACCCTGGAGCTGGCGCGCGACCTCCGCCCCGGCGCCGTCGGCGTCGTACGCGAGGACGACGTGGATCGAGGCGCCCAGTCGCCCGCGCTCCATCCAGGCGCGCGTCTCGGACGCGTCGAAGCTCGGGAAGTCGAACGGGCCCGCGCCGGCGAACCACGCGTCCACCTCCTTGCCGCGCGGCGTGAGCGCCTGCACGAGCTCGGCGCGGTTCGTGGCGTGCGCGAGGGCGCGGCGCGCGGCGTCCTTCGTCGTGGGCGGGACGTCGGCGCGCAGCACGAGCAGCAGCCGGCGCCCGGGCGCGGCCGGCGCGGTGACGAGCCGGTAGGCGTCGGGCGGCGCGAGCGAGAGCAGGTCGGGCGGTGGCGGCCACACCACGTCGGGCTCGCCGCGGCGCAGCGCTTCGCGCACGCGTGGGGCGCCGACCAGGAAGCGTACGCGCAGCGTGTCGGCGAGCGGCACGGCGCCGGCGCGCGCGCCGACGCCGACCAGTACGAGCCCGCGCGCGCCCTCGGCGCGCACGACGCGGAAGGGACCCAGCCCGACGGCCTTCACCCAGTCGACGCCCGCGCGCACCTTCCACGGCGTCGCGACCCCGGGCAGCGCGAGCTTGTCGGGGAGCAGCGTGTCGGGGGCGGCCAGGCGCAGCACCAGCGTGCGCGGGTCGGGCGTCTCGATCCCGAGGGGCGGCAGCGGCCGTCCCGCGCGCACCGCGCCCACGCCGCGCACCGCCGCCAGCAGCCACGCGCGGGTCGCGTGGTCCTCGCGCGGCAGGCCGGCGACCAGCGCGTCGCGGAAGTCGGCGCTCGTCACCGGCGTGCCGTCGGTGTAGGCGAGGCCGGCGCGCAGCCGGAAGGTCCACGTGCGCCCGTCGGGCGAGACGCCGACCGACTCGGCCGCCGCGGGCACCACGTGCCCCGAGGAGTCGCGCTCGACGAGGCCCCGCGAGAGCAGCCGCTCGAGCGACCAGCGCAGCGCCTGCGGCGGGCCGTCGGGATCGAACGCGGGCTCGGTCGCGCCGGCGATCCACGTGCGCGTGATCGTGGCCGGGGGCTGCGGCGCGCAACCGGCGAGCAGCAACAGCGGGAGCAGCAGGAATCGCATCCGTGCGAAACGGGTCATGCGCGCACGCTAGCAGCGCGTCGCGAAGCGCCGCAAACGCCGCGCCCGTCGCCGTTCCTCGCGCACGGGCCGTCGGCGCGACCGGCGCCCGCTTGCGGAGTTCCCGGACAGAACCTAGCGTGCGCGCATGGCCAGCCCCGCGGACAGCGCCGCGCGCACGGGCCGCGCGCCGAGCGCCGCAGCGGCCGCACCCTCCCTGCCCCCCGCGGCCGACGCCGTCCTCGAGGGGCTCAACGACGACCAGCGCGCCGCCGTCACGCACGGCGAGGGACCGCTGCTGATCGTGGCCGGGGCCGGCACCGGCAAGACGGGCGTGATCACCCGGCGTATCGCGTGGCTGATCGCCACGCGCCGCGCGCGCCCCGAGGAAATCCTCGCGCTCACCTTCACCGACAAGGCCGCGGCCGAGATGGAATCGCGCGTGGACGAGCGGGTGCCCTACGGCTTCACGGGCTCGACGCTGTCGACGTTCCATGCGTTCTGCGATCGCCTGGTGCGCGAGCACGCGGTCGAGCTGGGGATCACCACGCAACTGCGCGTCGAGCAGCCCGCCGAGATCCTGGTGTTCCTGCGCGAGCGGCTGTTCGAGCTGGGGCTCGAGCGCTACCTCCCGCTCGGCGCGCCCGACACCCACCTGCGCGCGCTCGTGGGCGTGTTCGACCGCGCCCGCGACGAGGACGTCTCCCCCGACGACTACCGCGCGTTCGCCGAGAGGCTGGCCGCCGCCGCGAGCGACGACGTGCTGCGCGACCGCGCCGCCGCCGAGCTCGAGAAGGCGCGGGCGTACGCGACG
>CAZIXL010000599.1:0-2587 GCA_964542885.1 uncultured bacterium | reverse complement strand
CAGCGCACCGGCATCGGCGAACTCGAGTTGTCCTCGGGCGGTCGCTCGGTGCGCATTTCCGCGGTCTCGTCGGCACCGGTGGTCTCCGCGTCCCCGGCGGCCGGCGCCGTCCGTGCCGCCGAGCCGGCGCCCCAGGCGCCCGCGGCGGCGCCGGCCGGCCCCGCGGCGGGCGCCCCGGCGTCGAACCTGAAGGCCATCACGTCGCCGATGGTCGGCACCTTCTACCGGGCGCCGGCGCCGGACGCCGATCCGTTCGTGGAATCCGGCGACGCCGTCGAACCCGGCCAGACGGTGTGCATCATCGAAGCCATGAAGCTCATGAACGAGATCGAAGCCGAGTTCAAGGGCCGCGTGGTGCAGGTGCTCGTCGAGAACGCCCAGCCGGTCGAGTTCGGTCAGAAGCTCTTCCTGGTCGAACCGGCCTGACGGCACGGCCAGGACGCGCGCCGGGGAACGCCCCGGCGTCGATGGGAGCGACATGAACATCCGCACGGTGCTCGAGAAGATGATCGCGGCCAGGGCCAGCGACCTGCACCTCAAGGCGGGCACGCCGCCGGTGGTGCGCGTCGACGGCGTGCTCTACACGCTCGACGAGCCGCCGCCCAGCGCGCAGGAGCTGCGCGAGTGCGGGAACCAGCTGCTCAACGAGGAGCAGCGCGTGTATTTCTCGAGCCACAGCGAGATCGACTTCGCGTTCGGCGTGTCGGGCCTGGCCCGCTTCCGCGCCAACATCTTCATGCAGCGCGGCACCGTCGCGCTCGCCCTGCGGCACGTGCCCGTCGAGGTGCCGACGCTCGACGACCTGGGACTGCCGTCGGTCATCCGCGAGCTGGCGTTCTCGCCGCGCGGCCTGATCCTCGTCACCGGGCGGACGGGCTCGGGCAAGTCCACGACGCTCGCGGCGATGATCGACACGATCAACCGCACGACGACGCGCAACGTGATCACGGTCGAGGACCCGATCGAGTTCCTCCACCGCGACCGGCTGTCGTTCATCCACCAGCGCGAGGTCGGGCTCGACACCGGCTCGTTCCACGACGGCCTGCGCTACGTGCTGCGCCAGGACCCCGACATCATCCTGGTCGGCGAGATCCGCAGCCTCGAGACCATGAGCACGGCGCTCATGGCCGCCGACACGGGCCACCTCGTCATGTCGACGCTGCACACGACCGACGTCGTGCAGAGCCTGCAGCGCATCATCTCGTTCTACCCGCCGCACCAGCACGACGAGATCCGCATGTCGCTCGCCGCGAACCTGCGCGCGGTCATCTCGCAGCGTCTGGTGCCGAGGCGCGACGGCGCCGGACGTGCGCCGGCCTGCGAGGTCATGGTCAGCACCCCGACGATCCGCGAGTACATCCTGAACCCCGAGAAGATCCCGCTCATCCACTCGATCGTGGCCGAGGGCGTGACGCAGTACGGCATGCAGACCTTCGACCAGTCCGTGCTGGCGCTGCTGCGCGACGGCGTGATCACCGAGGAAGAGGCGCTGCGCAACTGCAACAACCCGAACGAGCTCAGCCTGAAGCTGAAGGGCATCTCCGCCACCAGCGACCGGGCCTGGCAGCCCGTGTCCTCCGGAACGGCCGAGAAGCCCGAGAAGGCCGCCGCTCCCGGAGGCGGTCCCGGCGGCTCGCCCGACTGGATGACCCGAGAGTAGCTTCCGTCGTTCCACCCCGAGACCCCCGCCGCCCATGTTCAAGAAGGTCCTGATCGCCAATCGCGGCGAGATCGCGCTGCGTGTCATCCGCGCGTGCCGCGAACTCGACGTCGCCACGGTGGCCGTCTTCAGCGAGGCCGATCGCGACAGCCTGCACGTCCGGCTGGCCGACGAGTCGGTGTGCATCGGTCCGCCGGCGCCCGCGAACTCGTACAACCACATCGCCCGCGTGATCTCGGCCGCCGAGGTGACCGGCGCGGACGCGATCCACCCCGGCTACGGATTCCTGTCCGAGAACGCGCACTTCTCCGAGGTGTGCGAGTCGTGCGGCTTCCGCTTCATCGGCCCGACGGCCGAGATGATCCGCCGCATGGGCGACAAGGCCGAGGCCAAGCGCACGATGAAAGCGGCGGGACTCCCGCTGGTGCCGGGCAGCGAGGGCGTGCTGGCCGACGTCGACGAGGCCGTCTCGCTGGCGAAGCAGATCGGCTACCCGGTCATCATCAAGGCGTCGGCCGGCGGCGGCGGGCGCGGCATGCGCATCGCGGGCGACGAGCGCCAGCTGCGGACGAGCATCGGGATCGCGCAGGCCGAGGCGGGCGCGGCGTTCGGCAACGACGCCGTCTACCTCGAGAAGTACATCACCAAGCCGCGGCACATCGAGTTCCAGTTGTTCGGCGACGGGCGGGGCGGAGTGGTCCACCTCGGCGAGCGCGAGTGCTCGGTGCAGCGCAACCACCAGAAGCTGATCGAGGAGTCGCCGAGCCCGTTCCTCGACGCGAAGACGCGCAAGAAGGTGGGCGCGCTGGCGGTGAAGGGCGCGGCGGCGATCGGCTACCGCAACGCCGGCACCATGGAGTTCCTGTTCGACCAGGACGGCTCGTTCTACTTCATGGAGATGAACACCCGCATCCAGGTCGAGCACCC
>CAZIXL010000598.1:0-2588 GCA_964542885.1 uncultured bacterium | reverse complement strand
CAGGATGCGCAGCAGCGCCTGCGCCAGCGTCGACTTGCCGCTGCCCGACTCGCCCGCCAGGCCCAGGATCTCGCCCGGCGCCACGTCGAGGTCCAGCCCGTCCACCGCGCGCACCGGCCCGCGGTCGGTCACGTAGTCCACGCACAGGTCGCGAATGGACAGCAGCGGCGCGCTCATGGCTTCTCCCGCACGACCGGCGTCGAACGGCCGGGCTCGACGCCGCGCGTCTCGAGATGCGCACGCCAGATGCGCTCCAGCTGGAGCCGCGGGTTGGTGACCTCGTCGAACCCGGAGTTGAGCAGCGTGAGTGCGTAGCCCACCAGCGCCACGCACAGGCCGGCGGGTGCGAACGTCCACCACGAGCCCGTGAGCAGCGCCGAGTCGTTCTGCGCCCAGTAGAGCATCGTGCCCCACGTCACGCGCGAGACGTCGCCGAGTCCCAGGAACTCGAGGCCCACCTGCGCGCCGATCGCGTACACCGTGCTGCCGATCACCTGCGCGACCAGCACCGACATCATGTTGGGCAGGATCTCGACCATCAGGATGCGCCACTCCGATTCGCCCGCCACGACCGCGGCCGCCACGAAGTCGCGGCGGCGCAGCGCCAGCGTCTGGCCGCGCAGAACGCGCGCGTTCCACGCCCAGCCCGTCACGATGAGCACGAACGCCACCGTCAGCGGGCCCGACGGCAGGTAGGCCGCGATCACGATCGCCAGCGGCATGCCCGGCAGCACCAGGAACACGTTCGAGAGCACCGACAGCCCGCCGTCCACGCGGCCGCCGAAGTAGCCCGCCGTCACGCCCACGATCGCGCCGAGCAGCACCACCAGGATGCCGACCGCGAAGCCGATGGACAGCGTCACGCGCGTGCCCGCCACGAGCTGCACGAGCACGTCCTGGCCCTGGCCGTTCGTGCCCAGCCAGTGCGCGCCCGAGGGCGGCTGGAGCGGCATCCCGACGAGCGCGTTCGGGTCGCCCACGAGCCACGGGCCGACGATCGCGACCAGTGCGAAGAAGGCCAGCACGCACGCGCCGATCAGCGCCTTGCGGTCGCGCCGGATCGCCAGCGCCCACGTGCCGAGCCCGCCGCCGCCCATGCCGTCGCCGCGGCTCACGACGCCGAATCCCGCGTGCGGGCGTCGAGCCACAGGTAGACGAGGTCCACCAGCCAGTTCGCGCCGAGCACGGCCAGCGTGATCACGAGGAAGATGCCCTGCATGAGCGGGTAGTCCTGGTTCCGCACGGCCTGCACCAGCAGGTAGCCCTGCCCGGGGTAGCTGAACACGATCTCGGTCAGGAGCGAGCCGCCCAGCACGAAGCCCAGCGCCATGCCGAAGCCCGTCACGCTCGGCAGCAGGGCGTTCCTCGCCGCGTAGCGCAGCACCACGCGCGCGGGCGCCAGCCCCTTCGCACGGGCGAGGTTCACGTAGTCCGAGCCCAGCACCGAGATCATGGTGTTGCGCATCGACAGCAGCCAGCCGCCGAGCGTCGCCAGCACGATCGTGCCCATCGGCAGCGCCGCGTGGCGCAGCACGTCGGCCACGAACGCGAACGACCACGCCGGCACCATGTCGTCGGCGTACGCGTGCCCGAGCGGGAACCAGCCCGCGCGGAAGCCGAGCACGTAGAGCGCGATCATCGCCAGCCAGAAGTAGGGGAGCGAGCCCAGGAACACGAGCGCCGACGGCAGCCAGGTGTCCACCCAGCCGCGGCGCCACCAGGCCGACGCGACGCCGAGCAGCGTGCCGATCGCGAAGCTGACGATCACCGACGTGCCCGCCAGGAACAGCGTCCAGAGCAGCGCCGTGCGGATCACGTCGAACACCGGCGCCGGAAAGTAGGCGATCGAAATGCCCATCTCGCCGCGCAGCACGTGGCCCAGGTAGGTGAGGTACTGGCGCCACAGCGGTTCCTGCGTGAGTCCGAACGTCGCGCGCAGCGCGTCGATCGCCGCCGGGTCGAGCTTGCCCTTGAAGCGCGCGAACAGCGCCGTGGCCGGATCGCCGGGCATGAGGCGCGGGAGGAAGAAGTTGATCGTGATCGCGGCCCACGCCGCCACGAGGTAGAAGCCGAGCCGCCGGAGCAGGTAGCGCATCGCGCTCACCTCGGCCGCAGCGAGGTCAGCACCATCAGCACCTCGCCGCGTTCCATCTTGTTCGGGGACGGGTCGGCGTACGGGTCGTCGGCGGTCGGGAAGCCGACCACGCGCCGCGTGTTGAACTCGGCCCACGACGGGTTCGGGTAGAGCGGCACCGCCGGCGCCTGCGCGGCGAACAGCCGCTGCATCTCGTTCCCGAGCCGGTGCTGCTCGGCCGGGTCGGAGGCCGCCTCGAACGCCGTGAGCACGCGGTCGGCCTCGGGGCTCGAGTAGCGGTGCCAGTTGCCCGCGGACACCGTGCCGAGCGGCTTGATCGTTGCCGACGACATGAGCCAGCGGTACAGGTGCCACGGCGTCGGGCCCTCGATCGACCAGCCCAGCGTCATGTCGAAGTTGCCCTCCTGCACGCGCTGGAACCACGCGCTGAAGTCGTACGTGCGGACGGTCGCGTCCACGCCGATGTCGCGCAGGTCGCGCGCCAGGATCTGCG
>CAZIXL010000597.1:0-2599 GCA_964542885.1 uncultured bacterium | reverse complement strand
GAACCCCGAGAAGACGAATCGCGGCGACTCGACCCCGTGGTAGTAGGTCATCGCGACCGGCCGGCGCCCGGTGTAGAGCGTCGCGAGCGCGCCCCCCTGCAACTCGTACAGCGTGTCGAGCGCCGAGCCCTGGCGCTCGGCGAGCGGGCTCGGGTCGAAGTCCTCGATGATGCGGTTGTCGTCCGTCAGGTACTCGGTCGGCGGCCACAGCGCCGTCGAGTAGAACTCGGTCGGGTTCGTGCGCGTCGCGGGCAGCGAGTCGCCCAGGGCGAGCGAGCGCCGCCGCAGCAGCGGCGGCAACCTCGAGTAGTCCGGCGCCGAGACGGTGCCGACGAACTTCCAGCCGGGATGGCTCCACCCCCCCACGGCGGCCGCCGAGCGCCTGGGCAGGGTGTTCGCCTTGGTCGTCACGATCTCGCTGCGCCAGTGGCCGAAGTCCCACATGAGCCGGCCGGGCGCCAGCTCGCCCGCGCTCGCCGAGAAGACCGGCGCGTTGCCGGGCCCGTACTTCGAATCGTTGTCGCGCGCGCCGCCGGCGTTGTACGGGAGCAGCGTGCAGGCCGAGGCGCTGCCGCCGGCCATCCACACGAGACCGCCGGCGTACATGTAAGTGGCGAGCGTGTTGAGCCGGCCCGGCGCGCTCATCCACCGCAGGGTCGAGATCGGGTCGATGAGCGAGAGCGGTCCGTAGGCGGTCGTGAGCCCGACGGGATCGGTGAGCCACAACACGTGCCGGTAGCGCCCGAGCAGCTCCAGCGGCACGACGCTGTTCGGGAACTCGGCGCCCGTCCGCGTGCCCAGGGTGTCGTACGAGTAGCCCTCGAACACGCCGGGGCGCGACGGGGGCAGGTTGCCGTCGACGCCCTGCGGGCCGCGCCACGGGAAGCCGCCGCGCGCGTAGAGGAACGTGTCCAGCTCGGCCGCGGTCGGCCAGGCCTTGTTGGCATAGCCGATCGGGACGTGGCTGCCGCTCACGAACCGGTCCGGGAAGAGCCGCGTGTCGTCGACGATCAGCAGTTCCTTCTCGAACGTCGGGGCGATCACGTGGAAGTGCACGATCGCCAGGCTCGGGAGGCCCACGTTGTCGGCACCGGCGACGTAGAGGAAGTGGTCCTCGCCGCCCGCGTAGGGCCCGATCGTGCACGAGGTGACCAGGCTGCTGCGACGCGACCAGTGGGACCAGTCGGTGGATTCGTTCGTGCGCGGCGTCTGGTCCTCGTAGTCGCCGTCGAGTTTCCAGCTGTACCACTCCATCGTCGCGCCCTCGGGCGGACGGGCCACCCAGTTCACCGTGAGCGGCAGGTTCGCCGGCACGTCGATCTCGATCCACGCGAGCGGGTCCAGGCTGACGCCGCCGGAGGGGTACGTGTAGGTGAAGAACTCGTTGAACACCGTGAAACGCGGGCCCAGGGTGTTCGCGAAGCCGGGCGTGAAGAGCAGCATGTTCGACTCGAGCGAGAAGTCGGGCGAGTAGGCACCCGCCTCGTCGAAGCCGATCACCGCGAAGACGCACGAGATGCCGGGCGTGAGGTTCTTGTACTGGACGAACGTCGTATCGGCGCTCGTCGAGTCCCAGCCCGCCCAGTTGCGGGCCGCGAAGAACCGGCGCACGGAGTCGGGATCGGACTGCATGAGGAAGAACGGGAAGTCGTGGTCGTCCTCGCGGAACAGCCGGTACTTGTACTGCACCGGCTTCTGCGAGAAGACGCCGTCCTCGTCGCGTCCCGTCCAGTTGATGCGCAGCGCCGTGGCGAGCTGGCGCGACAGCAGTTTGGTGGGGCGCGGGCTCGTGATGTACGTGGTCGGGGCGACCGTGTACGAGTAGAACGAGCGGGCCTTCGGCGCCGACACGTCGCCGGCGTTGTCCACCGCACGGAGCACGAACGTGTGGAAGTCGTTCGACCGCCAGCCCCGCCTGGGATCGAAGTACGCGTTCGTCGCGTGGAAGACGGCCTGGATCTCGTTTTTGGTCGTCGAGATCCACAGCGTGTCGGCGTCGGGCACGCGGGGCGGGTCGACCGCGTATTCGAAGCGCACGACCCGGCCGTCGGGATCCCCTCCCGACCAGTTGATGCGGTACGAGTACCAGGTCGTGTCGTTGCTGCTGATCGGCGCCGAGGTCAGCTCGACCCACGGGCGCTGGTTCGGGATCAGCGCCCCGCCGAGCGGGTACTTCCCGCATCCGGACGCGGCGACGACCAGGAGGAGCGCGGCGACGAGGAACGCCGCCGCACCCGTCGCTCGATTCGTTCGCAGGTCGGGGAGCATGGGGCGGCGATCCTACCTCGACCGGGAGCGGCCGGACGCCGCCGGAACGTCGCCGCCGGCGCGCGGGGCGCCGGCCGGAGGTGCGGATCCGGGACGGGCGGCCGCGGAGCGTGCCGGCGCGCGGGCCCCCGGCGCGGTGCGGACCATGCCCCAGACGTCCTGGAGCACGAAGTCCACCACGCCGACCACGTCCTGGCGCGACCACGTCCACAGGTCGAAGCCGGAGAACAGGAAGCGCGGCGCCTCGGTGCCGGAGTAGTAGGTCATCGCGACCGGCAGCTGGCCCGTCTGCTGGGTGACGAGCGATCCGCCGGAGAGGAAGTAGAGCGAG
>CAZIXL010000596.1:0-2608 GCA_964542885.1 uncultured bacterium | reverse complement strand
AGGTCGGCCATGATCTTCAGGCGCGACGTGATCGCCGCCTTGAACTTGTAGGGCGGCGCCATCATCTCCTGCAGCGCGCCGTCGATGCGGAACCGCACGCGCAGCGTCTTCTCGTACGGCTCGATGTGGATGTCGGAGGCGCCCTTGCGCACCGCGTCGGCGATGAGCGAGTTGACCAGCTTCACGATCGGCGCGTCGTTGACCTGGCCGATGCCCGCTTCGGCCTCGGCCGAGGTGTCCTCCTCGACGACGTCGAGGTCCTCCTCCATGCCCTTCATCACGTCGGCCATCGTGCCGGCCGAGTCGTACGCGCGGTCGAGCGCCTTCTTGATCGTCAGATCGGAGGCGACGTGCGGCTCGACCTCGTACCCCGTGATGAACTTGATGTCGTCGATCGCGAAGATGTTCGACGGGTTCGCCATCGCCACGACGAGCTTGCGGCCGTTCTTCGAGACCGGCAGCGCCATGAATTTGGTGGCGACGTCGCCTGGAATGAGTCGCGTGAGCGCGGGATCCGGCTCGAAGCCCTTCAGGTCGATGGCCGGGCAGTTGTAGAGCTTCGACAGGAAGTCGAGCAGCCCCTCCTCGCTGATCGCACCGATCTTGACGAGGTTGCCCACGACGGAGCCACCGCCGGTCTTCTGCTGAAGAGCGGCCTTCTGCAGCGCGTTCTCGTCGACGAGGCGCGCTTCGAGAAGCTTCTGACCGATGTCTTCGACCACGTGCGATACCCCGAAGGTGGGCGGAACGGCGAGCCTGTAGCCGTTGAACGGGTGCGCACTTGCGCGCGAGCCGCACGCCCGTCCGCAAGCGACGTGCCGTGCAACCTGCCCGCCCGGAAAGCGCGCAAGTCACGACGCGGCACGACCCGCACCGGTTATCGGGAGGCGCGCTCGAAAGTCTGAGCGGAAAACTGCACGCTCACTCCGCGCGCGGCCGTGCGATCTGCACGGCGGAGCCGTTCGAATCGCGAGGCGCACGCACCTCGACGAGCGGCTCCAACCGGCTGAAAAGCCGTGGGCCGATGCCGGGGACGGCGAGCAGCTCGTCGACGCGTCGCAGCGCACCGTGCGCTTCGCGATGCGCCACGATCCGGCCCGCCAGGACCGGTCCGATGCCGGGAAGGCGGTCCAGTTCGGCGACCGTCGCGGCATTCAGGTCGAGCTTCCCGGCCGGCGAGGTCGTGGGCCCTTCCGGCGCAGCGGCCGCAGCGGCGGGCGGCGCGGAAACCGCGGGAAGTTCGGGCGGCTCGGGCGCGGCCACGGGTGCGAGCCGGAGCAGGTCGGCCGCGGCGCCGATCGCCACCAGCGCCACCAGGACGAGCAACCCCCGCCGTTCCGAGGGCGTCAGGTCGAACACGGGCCATCCCGCGGGGGCGGGTCCGGGCGCCGGGCGGCGGACCGCCCGCGCGGGCTCCTAATTAAAGAGGGGCCAGATCATCTCGAACCGGAACGTCCGCCCGCTGTCGCGCGCCAGCACGACCTGGAACGGGTCGGTGAAGTCCGGCCAGGTCTCCTCGTGCCGCACGTCCTCGAGGCCGTCGGCGCGCAGCACGAACGTCGCGTCGCCGAGGCCCATGCGGACGACCGCCGAGTAGGTCGCATAGCCGTCGAGCGTCTCGGTGCCGAGCCCGGTGTCGAAACCGTCCCGGCTCGGCTGCGACGAGCGTGCCCCCACCCACGCCGCCTGCCCGCGCAGGTGGACCGGCAGGTCGCCGGAGAAGAGCGTGAAGGCGGTCGTGAGCGCTGCGGTTCCCCCCACCGCGGGATCGACGCGCGGCTGCCCCGTGTCGCCATCGCGCGCGAGCAGGAAGCCCGAGCCCTCGAGGCCGAGCGCGCGCCAGTGGGTCGCCGCGTCGGCCGAGGCGAGCGTGAACGCGTAGCGCGAGCCCTCGCGCTGCCACCCGAGCCGCAGCGCGATGTCGCGGACCGGGATCCGGTAGAGCAGCGCGCGATTGCCCGTCGTGCCGCCGGCCACCGTCAGCCCGGCGCGCCCCGCGGCCCCGGCTGCCCGCGCCTCGAAGCCGCCGATCCACGTGTCCTGGACGAACGCCGGCGTGCCGGGCGCGAGGTCGCTCCAGACGGGCACCACCAGCCGCTCGCCGAAGAGCCGCAGCGAGCGCCGCTCGCCGCCCGCGCGCCAGGCGAGGCCGGGCGCCGCCTGCAGCCGCTCGCGCCTGCGTGCCGCCGCGTCGTGCCGGCCCGCGCCGAGCTGCAGCTCGAGCCGTCCCGGGCCCAGCGGCCGCGCCGCGCGCACGGCCGCCCACACCGAGCGTTCGCGCCAGCGGTAGACGACGTCGGGCGCGCCGATCCAGTTCTCGACGACGCCCTCGCGCACCTCGAGGCGCGCGCCCAGCTCGGTCGCGCCGCGGCGGGTCACCGCCTCGAGCTCGCCCGCGTTGGACTGCGCGTCGCGCCGCGAGTACGGCACGACCGCCCCGGCGCCGAAGGACTCGCGCGCGTCGTGGGCGCGCGAGAGCCTGGCGGACAGGTGCGCGAGCGAGTCGCCCCAGCTCCACGCGCCGAAGCCCGACTCCCCCTTCGCGGCCTCGGCGTAGCCCACGCGCTGGCTCTCGGCGATGCCGCGCTGCGCGAACGCGCCCTCGAAC
>CAZIXL010000595.1:0-2609 GCA_964542885.1 uncultured bacterium | reverse complement strand
GCGCGCCGGCCCCCGCCCCCGCCCCGGGCGCGCCGCCGCGCGCGCTCGCCCGCGGGCGCCGCGTGCGCGGCGCCGCCCGGGGGATCGCGCCCCACCCCGCCAGCCTGCCCGACGCCGAGGGGCGCGTGAGCCTGAAGCGCGGCGGCTGGAGCATCCAGTCCCACGTCTCGAAGCTGCGCGAGGCGGGGCCCGCCGCGCGTCCGAGCGAGCGGCCGCTGGCGGCCACGTACGAGGCGGCCGAAGAGGCGCCCCGGCTCGAGGTGGACCTACGCGGCATGGAGCCCGACGAGGCCCTGCGCGAGGTGGACCAGGCGCTCGACCGCGCGCTGCTCGCCAACTTCGGCGAGCTGCGGATCATCCACGGCATCGGCAAGGGCGTGCTCAAGTCCGCGGTCGAGCGGCACCTGCGCGCGCACCCGCAGGTCGAGTCGCAGCGCATGGGCGAGGGCCGCGAGGGCGGGCGCGGCGTCACGGTGGCGAGGCTCCGGTGAGCGGCCCCTCGCGCATGGGCGACGACTGGGTCGAGCGGGTCCGCGCGGCGAGCGACATCGTCGAGATCGTGGGCCAGTCGGTCCCGCTCCGCCGCGTGGGCCGGAACTGGATGGGCGTCTGCCCGTTCCACCAGGAGAAGACGCCGTCCTTCTCGGTGAACGCCGAGCGGCAGTTCTACCACTGCTTCAGCTGCAAGGCGGGTGGCGACGTCTTCAAGTTCGTCCAGGAGACCGAGAAGGTCGGCTTCCTCGAGGCGGTCGAGATGCTGAGCCGGCGCGCCGGCATTCCGGTGCCCGAGCGGCGCACGGCCGAGCGCGGCCAGCGCGGGCCGCGGCTCGAGGCGCGGGACGCCGCCGCCACGGCCTCCGAGGCGGGGCTCGGCGACCCGTCGACCGGCGCGTCCGCCCGCGCCTACCTCGAGCGCCGCGGCATCCCGCGCGAGACCCAGCGTGCGTTCCGGCTCGGCTTCGCGCCCCCGGGCTGGGAGAACCTCGTGCCGCGACTGCGCTCGCGCTTCCCGGACGACGTGCTCCTCGAGGCGCGGCTGGCCGGCCGGCGGGAGGGGGCGAAGAGCCTGTACGACTGGTTCCGGAACCGGCTCATGGTCCCGCTGCTCGCCCCGGGCGGCATGGTGCTGGGCTTCGGGGCCCGGACGATGGGCGACGAGAACCCGAAGTACCTCAACTCGCCGGAATCCGCCGTCTACCACAAGAGCCAGTTCCTGTTCGGACTTGACCAAGCTCGAAAGCACGTGAAGCCCGACGGCGAAGTCGTGGTGGTGGAGGGCTATTTCGATGCGATCGCCCTGCACCAGGGCGGCATCCGAAACACCGTCGCGACGTCGGGCACGGCCCTCACCGCGGACCATGCCCGCCAGTTGCGGCGCCTCGCCCGCGGCGTCGCCCTGACCTACGACGGGGACGCTGCCGGCCAGGACGCCATGCTGCGCTCGCTGGGCGTGCTGCTCGCCGAGGGGCTGGACGTCGCGGTCGTCGACCTGCCGGCCGGGGACGACCCCGACACGCTGGTACGTCGCGAAGGAGAGGCCGGTTGGTGTAGAGTGCGCGATTCCGCCTACGATGCCGTCGAATTCGTGCAGCGCCACGTCCTGAAGCGCGGCGGCGGGGGAGATCCCCGCGAACGCGCGCTGCAGGTCTTCGTGCGCCTGCTCGTGGGCGTCCAGGACACGATCCGTCACCGGCTTCTGGTGGAACGCGCGAGCCAGGTCTTCGGGCTCTCCGAAGGCGTGCTCGAGCGCGCCGCGCGCCTGGCGCGCGGCGGACAGTCGAGCGAAGCGCCGATCGCTTCGGCGGTGCGCGCGCAGAAGAAGTCCGAACACGACATCGAAAGGAAGGCGTTGCAGGCGCTGCTCCACGCCGAGTCGCACCGTGAGTGGGCGCGCGACCTCGTGTCGCCGGAGGAGTTCGCGGACCCGTCGGCCCGCGAGCTCGCCGCCGCATTGTGGCGCGGCGACGACGTGGCCTCCGAGGCGGGGCCGGCGGGACAGCTCGCCCGCGAGCTGCTCGCGGGGGCGCCGGAGGGTTTCGACTGGGGCGCGGAGGCCGAAGGGGCCCTGCGCGCCGTGAAGGTCCGCGCGCTGGAGCGCGCGCAGAGAGCGAGCCGCGCCGCACTGGCCGGCGCGAAGGGCGACGAGGAACTCCGGCTGCTGTCGGAGATCAAGCGCATCACCCAGCAGATCCAGGAGCTCAAGCAATAGGAGCCTGATTCCATGTCGGCTGCCACCGCGACGAAGAAGATGTTGAAGGAGAAGGAAAAGGCCGCGCACCGCAAGCGCCTCGACGAGATCAAGTCGCTGGCGTTGCGGCAGGGCTACGTCACCGAGGACCAGATCGTCTGGCTCCTCGACGACGACCTGGACCCCGAGAAGCAGGTCGAGCAGATGGAGGAGATCCACTCCATGCTCAACCAGATGCACATCGAGGTCTTCGCGAGCGAGGAAGAGGCCCACGAGCGCGCCAAGAAGCTGCGCAAGCTCGAGGACAAGAAGCCCTCGCCCGCGGCCAAGGCCGTGCCGCCGCAGCCCGTGCGCTACGACGACCCCGTGCGCATGTACCTGCGCGAGATGGGCCGCGTGCCGCTGCTCACGCGCGAGGGCG
>CAZIXL010000594.1:0-2623 GCA_964542885.1 uncultured bacterium | reverse complement strand
CTCGAGCCGGCCCTCGCGGTAGGACTTCGTCTGGCGCTCGATGATCTTCGCCGACTGCCGCGTCTGCCCCATGTAGCAGAGCAGCAGGCGATACTCGAGCTCCTCGAGCGTCTCGCGCCGCAGCTTGAGCGGCGTGACCACGGTGCCGTCGGGATTGAACTCGATGAAGTTGAAACCGCCGAACGCCGCCGCGTACTGGTCCTGGCGGCCGCCGGCGAGCTGCAGGTCCACGCGTTCGACGCGGTACGCCAGCTCCGCGGTCTCGTAGGGCGAAAGGTCCACCTTGAGCCACTCGCGCAGCACCCCGAGCAGCGCCACCATGAGCGTGCTCGACGCGCCGAGCCCCGAGCCGGGGGGCGCGTCCGAGTGCGTCCACAGGTCGGCGCCGCGCTTGACGCGCAGCGCCCGGATCGCGGCCTTGAGCAGGTCGAGCTGGCCGTCGAACCGCAGCCGGCGCGGGTGGTCGTACTTGGCGACGAGGTCGTAGTCGAGGCTCGCGAGCGTCAGCCGCGAGTCGCGGCGCGGGCGCAGCGACGCGTACGCGTAGTGGTTGATCGTCGCCGACAGCACGCAGCCGCCGTGCTCCTCCGGGTAGGGCGACACGTCGGTACCGCCGCCGCAGAACGAGAGGCGGAGCGGCGCGCGCGCCCGGTAGTAGCGCGAGGTGCTCGAGGTCTTCATCACGAGATCTCCCGCTCGGCGCGCGCGTGATCTTCCGGCGTGCCGATGTCCCAGAACCGCCCGTCCGATTCGGTGCCCGCCAGCAGTCCCGCGGTCGCGAGGCCCGGCAGCACGTCGCGCTCGAGCGAACTCGCGCCCGCCGGCAGGTGCCGCCACAGCAGGGGCGAGAACGCGTACTGCCCGCCGTTCACCCACGCGGGGCCGTGCCAGCCGGGGTCCTTCTCGACGAAGCGCGCCACCCGCCCGGCGGCGTGCTCGACGCGGCCGCGCGCGTTCGCGTCCTCGACGCGGTAGAGGGCCACCGCGCCGAGCGCGCCGCGCTCCCAGCGGTCGCGCTCGAGCACCCACGGGTCGCACTCCCCCAGCGTGTCGCCGTTCACGACCAGCGCCGGGCCGTCCACGAACGGCTCGGCGAGCTTGAGCGCCCCGCCGGTGCCGAGCGGCTCGGGCTCGACCGACCACTCGAGCGCGACGCCGGGAACGCCCCCGCCGAGCGCCGCGCGCAACTGCTCGGCGCCGTAGCCGGCGAGGATCACCGCGCGGCGCACACCGAGGCCGGCGAGCCAGTCGAGCTGGCGCGCGAGGAACGGCCGGCCGCCGAGCGGGGCGAGCGGCTTCGGCAGGTCGCCGAACCGGGGCTTGAGGCGCGTGCCGAGGCCACCCGCGAGCACGAACGCCTTCACGCTCAGGCGTCCAGGTTCAGGCGCTTGCGCACCGGGTAGTCGGCGCGGGCCGCCTGGTGCGCGATCATCTCGCCGAGCAGGCCCATGAGGATGAACTGGATCGCGAGCAGCACGCACGCGGCGCCGAACAGCATGAGCGGGCGCACGCGGATCGGGTCGCCCTGCAGCCACTGGACCACGAACCACGCGCCGAGCCCGAGGCCGATCAGCAGGAACGCCACGCCGATGCGGCCGAACACGTGCAGGGGCTTCAGGGCCGAGGTCGAGATGAACGAGGCCGCGAGCAGGTCGAGGAAGCCGTTCACGAAGCGCGCGGCGCCGAACTTGGAGCGGCCGAATTGCCGCGCGCGGTGGTTCACGCCCAGCTCGCCGACGCGGAACCCGCGCCAGTGCGCGAGCGCCGGCATGAAGCGGTGCAGCTCGCCGTAAACCTCGATCGCGTCCACGACCTCGCGGCGGTAGAGCTTGAAGCCGCAGTTGAAGTCGTGCAGGCGCACGCCGGCGACCGACGACGTCACCGCGTTGAACAGCTTGCTCGGGAGCGTCTTCGTGATCGGGTCGTGGCGCTTCACCTTCCAGCCCGACACCAGGTCGAGCCCGCCCTGCAGCGCGGCCATCAGGCGCGGCAGCTCGGCCGGGTCGTCCTGCAGGTCGGCGTCGAGCGTCACCACGAACTCGCCGCGCACGGCGCGGAAGCCGGTGGCGAGCGCCGCCGACTTGCCGAAGTTGCGGCGCAGCAGGATCGCCCGCACGCGCGGGTCGCCCGCGCACAGCGACTCGTACACGCGGTCGGAGCCGTCGCGCGAACCGTCGTCCACGTAGACGATCTCCCACGGCATGCCGAGCGCGTCGAGTCCCGCGACCAGCTCCCGGTGCAGCTGCGGCAGGCTCTCGGCCTCGTTCCAGGCCGGCACGACCGCCGAGACGCGCGGGGCCTCGCTCATGCGCCGGCCCCGTACAGCCCGCGCGCCCACGCCGCCTCGGCGGCCAGGCCGTCGGCGATGCCGACCCGCGTCGCGTAGTCGAGGTCGGCCTGCAGGCGCGTGGCGTCGGCGCGCGTGCGCAGCGGGTCGCCCGGCGGGCGCGGCTCGAAGCGCAGCTTCGCCTTCGTGCCCAGGGCCCCCTCGAGGATCGCGATCGCCTCGAGCACCTCGACCTGCGAGCCGCCGCCGACGTTGTAGACGCCCTGGGGCGCCGAGCGCCGCCACGCGCGCACGTTCGCCTCGATCGCGTCGTCGATGAACGTGAAGTCGCGCGAC
>CAZIXL010000593.1:0-2624 GCA_964542885.1 uncultured bacterium | reverse complement strand
CAATCCGCACGAATCCGCGGCTCCCCTGCGGACTCCAAACGTCGAGTATCATTCACCCTATGCGCGAGTTCCCGTGGTGCCGTTCGCGGCACCCGCGTTTCGACCGAAAGAGACCCCACGTGAAGATCGCCGCAGTGCTCGTCGCCGGTGCGCTGTTCGCGCTGGCGGGCCCCGCGGCCGCCTCGAGGGATTCGGCGCCTCCCGACACGACGGGCGCGATCGTCGCCGCCATCGCGCTGCCGTCGGGGCATGGCGGCCCCGAACCCGCCGAGGGCGGCCCCGGCCCCGGCCACTGGTTCTACCAGGGCCTTTCCTACGGCAGTGACGCGCTCGTCCATCCGGTGCGCCTCGTCTTCAACGGCGGCTTCGGCACGCTGCAGTTCGAGAACCGCAGCAACCGCCTTTCCGACCTGCGGCTGCGTCACGGCTGGTCGCGCCTCTGGGCCGACGTGCGCCGCCCGGTCGAGACGATCCAGTTGGGCGGGTGGAACGAGTTCCTGGGCACCGAGGTGGTGCCGGTCAGCGCGAAGCGGGCCAACGCCCAGTACTGGCCGAACTACACGCTGCACCTGATCGGCGGCGGCATGAGCAGCCGCATGATGCGCGAGTGGTTCGAGCAGAACGGCTGGCGTCATCCCGCGCTCGGCGCGGGGATCACGCTGTCGGCCTACCACCTGCTCAACGAGGTGGTCGAGGCCGGGCCGCGCAACGCGCCGTCGACCGACGCGATCGCCGACCTGATGCTGTTCGACCCCGCGGGCGTGTGGCTCTTCAGCCACGACGGCGTGGCCGGCTTCTTCAGCCGGCGCCTGAACCTGCGCGACTGGTCGAGCCAGCCGGCGATCGATCCCGTGACGGGCGCCGTCGAGAACAACGGCCAGAACTTCTCGATGAAGCTGGCCATTCCCGGCTCGGACCACTGGAGCCTCTTCTACTACTTCGGCAACCACGGCGAGCTGGGCCTGAGCTACCGCCTCGCGAGCGGCGACGCGATCTCGGCCGGCGGCGGCTTCCAGGCCAGCGCGCTCGAGGACCTGGGCAACGGCGCGCAGACCGCCGACCTCGTGCCCTCGGGCGGCGTGTTCTGGGACCGACACGGCTCGCTGCTCGCGTCGCTCACCACCGCGAAGACTTCGCGCGACGGGATGCGGCTCAACGTCTACCCGGGGCTCGTGCGCGTGTTCGGCGAGCCGGTCGGGCTGTTCGTCCTGCGCGCGCGCGACGGCGGCGTGGTGGCGGGCGTGCACCTGGCGTCGCTGCCGATCGGCGTGGCCGGCCGGCCCTGACGCGGCCCGCGCGACGAAACGGCCGCCCCCGCGACGCGGAGGCGGCCGTCGTGCTCCCGGCGGACGTTCAGCGGAAGCGCGACTTCACGCGCCCCCACGAGCTCGGCACCGTCGGCACCGTCGACGGGTCGAAGACCTGGATGCGGTTGTTCAGCACGTCCACGACGTAGATCGCGCCGGTCGTGCTGAACGCCATCTCGCACGGGTGCCAGAACTGCCCGGGCGCGCTGCCCTGCGTGCCCCACGCGGTCTCGAAGGCGCCCTCCGGCGTGAACACCTGGATGCGGTTGTTGTACCAGTCGGCCACGTACACGTCGCCGAGCGCGTCGATCGCGAGCCCGTCGGGGCTGTTGAACTGCCCCTCGCCGGTGCCGTAGCCGCCCCACTGGTAGAGGTACTCGCCGTTGCGCGTGAACACCTCGACGCGGTTCGGCGCGCCGGTGTCGGTCGCGTACACGCGCCCGCTCGCGTCCACGACGACGTCGTACGAGTTGCCGAACTCCCCGTCGCCCGTTCCGTAACCGCCGAAGACGCACACGTAGGTGCCGTCGCCCGTGAACTTCGCGATGCGATGGTTGTTGTTGTCGGCCACGTATACGTTGCCGCTGTCGTCGAGCGCGACGCCCGTCGGCCGCTGGAGCTCGCCGGGGCCCACCCCGTCGTAGCCGATCTCGCCGAGGTACGCGCCGTCCGTGGTGAACTCCTGGATGCGGCTGTTGCCGTGGTCGGCGACGTACACGACGCCGCCCGGGGACACGGTGAGCCCGAACGGTTCCTCGAACTGGCCGGGGCCCGAGCCCCTCGTGCCCCACTGGGTCACGTACGTGCCGGTGCTCGTGTACTTGAGGATCCGGTGGTTCTGGGTGTCGCTGACGTAGACGAAGTCGTCGCGGTCGAGCGCGATGCCGCCCGGCGAGTGGAACTGGGAGTCGCCGGTGCCGAACGAACCCCACTGGAAGAGGAACGGCGGGTCGGTGGCCGAGGCGGCTCGGGTGGTGAGCGGGAACAGGCAGCAGCCGGCGAGCAACAGGAGCACGGCGCCGGACAGGCGCGAGAACATGGGGCCTCCGCGGGCCTCAGGGGACGCTGCATACGGGCCGCGTTCCGGCGGGCGCGGGGAGGCGTCGCGACGGCCCGGGCGTGCCGCCCGGCCGCGCACGTCCCCGACTCCGGCAGGTCGCCTGCGGGCGACGCGGCCCCGGTGTCGACGCGATCCCGGGCACGACGTGCCCGGGACGCGGCGAAAACGCTAGGCGCGCGCCCGGCGCGCGGCAACGCCACGCACCGCCGCGGGAGAACGGTCGAGTCGCCTCAGCGCGCGGTGATCGGCGCCGCGGC
>CAZIXL010000592.1:0-2631 GCA_964542885.1 uncultured bacterium | reverse complement strand
CGTTCAACGACTAGAGCGTTTGCTCGTACACCACAAGCTCATAGTGGTGGAAATATAGAAATTCAAATATATGAAAATTTGTAAGAGAAGTACTTGTAAATTTAAAGGTAATCCTCAACCAGACTCAAATTTTTATAATAGTAATAAAAATTTAGATAAGCTGGAATCTTATTGTAAGGATTGTCAGTCTGAAAGAAATAAAGAATATCGATTAAGAAATTCTGAAAAATTTAAAAGATATGAGGAGGCCAGAAAAGAGATTCATCTGGCAGCTTTCAGACAAAGATATCATAATGACCCAGAAACTCATAAATTAAGAAATAAGCTCTATTACGAAACACATAAGGATTCCCATTTTGAAAGAAGTAGGAATTGGGTATTGAGTAATCGGGAAAGATTTCGAGAGATCCAGAGAA
Organism: uncultured bacterium; assembly: GCA_964542885.1. Classification (GTDB taxonomy): domain Bacteria; phylum Eisenbacteria; class RBG-16-71-46; order RBG-16-71-46; family RBG-16-71-46; genus CAIXRL01. Next base: position 2,215 of record CAZIXL010000592.1, on the reverse strand, counting down.
AAGCCAAACAAAAAATTCAACAAGAACGCCCTGATTATTTAAGAGAAATTCAAGCTAAACGCAGAGCGTTATTGAAGAAAGCAATTCCCAAATGGGCAAATCGAGATGAAATCAGATTGATTTATAAGTTAGCTAGAGAAATGGAAATAGAAGATGGGTTAACATATCATGTGGATCATATTATTCCATTGTCTCATCCATTGGTATGTGGGTTACATGTTGAAACAAATTTACAAGTGTTATTAGATAAAGATAATTTTAAGAAGAGTAATTTCTTTGAAATCGATTCGTTCGAGATGGATCTTTTCGAAGACTTAGAATTGTCTTTAGATGAAATTTTAAAATTATTTGAATAAGATATAGTCTAATCTTATATGAAAGTGTAAGCAGAGTAATGGATTACTCGGATAAAGATTTGCGATCTTTATTGAATATGATGTGGCAAACATCGATGTAAGAGATTAATACAAAATGGTCTCCTTTTTATAGCGATATAAAATGCAAAATTTCCCTAATTGCTGGAACACCCTTAAATTTATCAGCTACAACGTAGAGTGAAAACTCAAGTGTGAATGCTTGAAAATGATAAAATTGGGCAATCAGCAGCGAAGCATCTGTATTATATTCATATTTGATATAGATATAATATGATGAACGTTCAACGACTATCCCTTAGGGGAGTAAAGTTGGAATTTAATTTCAGCTCGAAATGGGAAACATATAATGAAAAACTGTTCAAATAAAAATTGTGAAAATGTAAACCCGCAATCAGAATCAAATTTTGGTAAAGATTCTCATAAAAAAGATGGATTGAAATCTTGGTGTAAAGATTGTGCTGCTGCTCATCGTAGAGCATATGGTGAAAAATATAATAAGCAGTATTATCAAAAAACCAAGGATGTTCAATTAGCTAGATCCTCTCAATATTATCAAAATAATAAAGAAGAAGTTCAGAAAAGACATTCTGAATATTACGACGATAATAAAGATTGGTTATATGCTCATCATCGAGAATGGTTTGAGAGTAATGTAGATAAAAATCGTGAGTATCATCGAAAAGCTAAACGCAAAAAACGTTTAGAAGATCCTGGGTATTTAAGTGAACTAAGTGCAAGACGTAGAGCTGCTGTAAAGCAAGCAATACCAAAATGGGTGGATATTTCTAAAATAAGAGAAATATATAGACAAGCACGTTCACTTGAAAAACAAGATGGTATTAAACGACATGTTGACCATATTGTTCCAATCACTGGTTGGGATAGAGAAACTGGCCAACATGTTGTCTGCGGATTACATGTTGAAAACAATTTAGAGATTATGACATCTTCCGATAATTTACACAAAACTAAATATATTGGGGATGATTTGAATCTAGAAGATATTTTGGACATTTTATTATATGAAGATATAGTCTGACCCTATGTGAAAATATAGGCTAACATAAGTGGATTTTGAATTAGAATTAACTACGGAAACACTTCAAGATTATAATGATCGATTCCAAGGTCACGTTATACAGTAATGTGTAACGATAAATCCCTTTAATTACTGGAACCTCCTATGTTTTATACTAGGAAAATCAGTAGCCAAGCTTTCAATTTTTGAAAGAAGGTTCAACGACTATTCCGCAAGGAAGTACACTCAAGTGAGTGGAAATGGGGGACTCCTAATTTATTAGGATGAAGATATAGTCTTATCTTTATAGAAATATAAAGCAGCTAAAATTCTTTAGATTTTAGCGAAACAAGGGGTAACTCCCTTAGTTTGAAAATAAATGATTTGGAATCTTGACTTAGTCCGTACATTATCTGAGGCTATCCGCCTGCAGATGTTACTTAACAAGGACTTCGATCTTTCGTATTATTTACAAGCACATGAGCCCGAAATGGCTGCTAACGGTGCATCTTTGACTCTTGACTTCGATAAGTATAAAGTCTCTGCAGAAGAGTTCCAACCCAACAACGTACTCGACGTGTTCAAGTCTGTTGTTCCGATGATATCTAGTATTAGACGTATTGTTCGTCAGAACTTCCGTGCTGATCCTCAGTATATTTTGACTGGTCTTAAGACTGCGTCGGTTCTGGAAAGCTTACAGGACTATCTGGTTAACTTTAGTGAAACTCGTCGCGCTGAAGCTGGATTCTATGGTAACAGCAATATAGGATTCTCCAAGATGAAAGTATTGCATTCTGATGTTATTCCTGAGAATAAGATC
>CAZIXL010000591.1:0-2633 GCA_964542885.1 uncultured bacterium | reverse complement strand
GACGCGCGGCTCGCGGTGGCCGTGGCCCGCGACGCGGCGCAGCAGGGCGCGACGATCCTCACGCGCCGCGAGCTCGAGGTGGCGCGGCCCGCTCCCGAGGGCACGGGCGAGGTCGTGCTGTCGCTGCGCGACCGCGAGACGCGCGAGCTGTCGGAGCTGCGCGCGCGCGCGATCGTGAACGCGACGGGGGCGTGGACCGACGCGACGCGCACGACGCTCACGCGCATGCTCCGGCCCGGCGCGCCCGACCCCAGGCCGCTCCTGCGTCCCTCGCGCGGCACGCACCTCGTGTACCCGGCGCTCACGCGCGGCCACGGCGTGCTGGTCACGGCGGCCTCGGACGGGCGCGTGTTCTTCGTGGTGCCGTTCGCGGGCCGCTCGCTGGTCGGCACGACCGAGGTCGAGGTCGCTTCGCCTCCGGCGGCGGACGAAACCGCGCCCTCGCCCGACGAGATGCGCTACCTGGCCACCGAGCTGGCGCGCGTCTTCCCGCGCGCGGCCGGCACGAGGCCGCTCACGGCGTACGCGGGCGTGCGCCCGTTGCTGGACTCGGGCGGCGCGGTGGGCAGCGCCTCGCGCGAGCACCGCGTGCTGGTCGAACCGCCGGTCGTGACGGTCGCGGGCGGCAAGTACACGACGTTTCGCGTCATGGCGCGGCACGCGCTCGCCGCCGCCGCCGGGCTGCTGAAGCGCGACCTGGCCCCGCCCGCTGCCGACGCGGTGCCGCTGCCCGCGCCACTGCCCGACGACTCCGACGCCACCGCGATCGGCGCGCAGGCCGCCGACCACGAGTTCGCGCGCACGCTCGAGGACGCGCTGCGCCGCCGCAGCACGCGCTGGCTGGACGACGACCGCGGCGTGGGTGCGGCGCCCGACGCGGCCGCGGCGATGGCCCGCCGCCTGGGCTGGTCGCCCGAACGCGAGCGCGAGGAAGTGGAGCGCTGGGAGGCGTCGGTGCGCGAGATGGACGCGCGCATCGCGCGGGCGCTCGAGAGCATGGACGCGTAGGGGCCGATCGCACGGGAGGAGTCGCGTGAAGGACGCATACGTTCTCGCCATCGACCAGGGCACGACGGGCACGACGGCGCTCGTGCTGGACCATCGCGGCGCCGTGCGCGGCCGCGGCTACGCCGAGTTGCCGCAGCACTTCCCCACGCCCGGCTGGGTCGAGCACGACCCCGACGAGATCTGGACCAGCGTGCTCGCGGCGGTGCCGCGCGCTCTCGCCGCGGCGAAGGTGCGGCGCGACCGCGTGGCGGCGATCGGCGTGACCAACCAGCGCGAGACGGTCGTGCTGTGGGATCGCGCGAGCGGCGAGCCGGTGACGCGCGCGATCGTGTGGCAGGACCGCCGCACGACCGAGCGCTGCGACGCGCTGCGCCGGCGGCACGCGGCCGCGATCCGCCGCGCGACGGGCCTGGTGTGCGACCCCTACTTCTCGGCGACCAAGCTCGAGTGGCTGCTCGCGCACGAGCCGCGCGCGCGCCGGCTGGCGCGCGCGGGCCGCCTGGCGTTCGGCACCGTGGACGCGTGGCTGGTCTGGAAGCTCACGGGCGGCGTCGTGCACGCGACCGATCCCACGAACGCCTCGCGCACGATGCTCTTCGGGCTGCGCTCGCGCCGCTGGGAACCGGCGCTGCTCGCGCGCTTCGGCGTGCCCGCGAACGTGCTGCCCGAGGTACGGCCCTCCTCGGGCGACTTCGGGACCACGCGCGGCGTGCGCGCGCTGCCCGACGGCGTGCCGGTGGCCGGCGTCGCGGGTGACCAGCAGGCGGCGCTCTTCGGCCAGGGCTGCGTGCGGCCGGGCCAGTCCAAGCAGACCTACGGCACGGGCTGCTTCCTGCTCGTCAACACGGGCACGCGCCCCGTGCTCTCGCGCGCCGGGCTGCTCACGACGGTCGCGTGCGGCCCGCGCGGCGAGGCGGCGTACGCGCTCGAGGGCAGCGTGTTCATCGGCGGCGCGGCGATCCAGTGGCTGCGCGACGGCCTCGGCATCCTCGCGAACGCGGCCGAGAGCGAAGCGCTGGCGCGCTCGGTGCCCGATTCGGGTGGCGTCGTGCTGGTACCCGCGTTCGTGGGCCTGGGCGCGCCCTGGTGGCGCTCGGACGTTCGCGGCGCGCTCACGGGACTCACGCGCGGGACGACGCGCGCGCACGTGGCCCGCGCGGCGCTCGAGTCGCTGGCGTTCCAGACGTGCGACCTCGCCGACGCGATGGCGCACGACGCCGGCGCGCGCCTGCGCGCGCTGCAGGTGGACGGCGGCGCGACCGCGAACGACCTGCTCATGCAGGTGCAGGCCGACCTGCTGGGGATCCCGGTGCGCCGCCCGCGCGTGGTCGAGACCACGGCGCTCGGCGCGGGGCTGCTGGCCGGGCTCGCGACGGGCTTCTGGCGCTCGCCGCGCGACCTGGACCACGCGCGGCGGCTCGACCGCGAGTTCCGCCCGCACCGCGACGCGAAGTGGCGCCGCGCCGAGCGGACCCGCTGGCACGCGGCGCTCGAGCGCCTGCTGGCGTAGGGACGCGGCGCTCAGCCCTTCGCGGCGATGTGGCGGAAGTGCCCCTGCCACTCGGGCGACAGTTCGAGGCACCCGATGAGTGCGGCGACGGCCTGCGGGTCGTGCTCGAGGCCCT
>CAZIXL010000590.1:1725-2633 GCA_964542885.1 uncultured bacterium | reverse complement strand
AGCTCGAGCGCCGCGCGCGCCGCGCGGTCGGCCACGAGTCCCGTTTCGCCCTCGCGCAGCGCGCCGGCGCGCGCGCACGAGCGCAGCACCTCGACGAGCATGCCCGGGTGCCCGCCGGTCCGCGACCAGAGGAACTCCAGCAGGGCGGCCGGCGGCGCTTCGTGCAGCCTGGTCGCAACCAGCTTCGTCGCGCCCTCGAGGTCGAGCGGACCGAGTGCGAGCCGCACGGCGCGCCCGGCTTCGACCAGCATGCGGTCGTCCTCGCCGCCGAAGGTGCCTTCCGCGCGCCCTCCCCACACCCAGAACGCCTGGCCTGCGTCCGCGCGCATCGCCGCGGCACGCAGCAGCGAGCGCGACAGCGCGTCCATCCGCTCGCCGTCGTCGAGCAGCACCAGCGGCGCGCGCCCGCCGGCCGCGAGCGCGGCGCACCAGCCGGCTGCCGCCTGCGCGAGCGCGGGGATGGCGGCCTCGAGGCGCGCCGGGTCCGCGGCCTCGAGCACCTCGAGCGCGCGGCGCGGCGCGGCGTCGGCCGCATCGACGACTCCCGCCTCGGCGGCGAGCCGGCGGAGCACCCCGGCGCCCACCTCGCCCGGGGCGTTGCCCCAGCGGCACGCCACCCGCACGACCGTGCGCCCCGCGAGCGTGGCGCGCACGCCGAGTTCGGTGAGCAGCGCGGTCTTGCCCACGCCCGCCTCGCCTTCGACGATCGCGAGGCACGGTCCGCCGAACGACTTCTGCAGCAGCCGCTCGAGGCGGCCCAGTTCGCGGTCGCGCCCCGCGAACGTCTCGGACTGCAGGCGTTCGTCGAGGGTGCGGCGCGCCGCGGGGTGAATGCGCTCGAACTCGCGGCGCACCTCGCGCGCGTCGGTCGGGCGCTCCTCGGGCGAGGGCGACATGAGGCGCAGGAC
>CAZIXL010000590.1:0-1715 GCA_964542885.1 uncultured bacterium | reverse complement strand
CTTTCCGAGGAGGACGAGCTGCACGAGCGGACCCGCGAGCCCCTTCTCCTCGAGCGTCGCGGCCGGCGGCGGCGACACCTGCTGCCGGCGCGCGGCCGCGCTGACGCCGGTCGGGTCCTCGCGCCGCTCCGGGCCGCGCGCGAGCGTGTAGAGCAGCGCGCCCAGGCCGTAGAGGTCCGACGCGACGCTCGGGGCGGCGCCGCGGACGACCTCGGGCGCGGCGAACCCGAACGTCCCGCGGTGCCCCTGCGTGTCGCGCCCGAGCAGCGAGGCGAGCCCGAAGTCCACGAGGCGCACGCCGGCCGGCAGCGCCTCGCCCTCGCGCGGCGGCAGCAACAGCAGGTTCGACGGCTTGAGGTCGCCGTGCACGACGCCGGCCGCGTGCAGCGCCTCGAGGCCCTGCGCGACCTGCGCGCCCACGAAGCAGAGCGATTGGGTGTCCCACGTGCGCTCGACCTGGTCCGCCGCGAGGCCCGGCACGTACTCCATCGTGAGGTACGGGGCGCCGCTGCTCTCGAAGCCCAGCTCGTACACCGCCACCACGAGCGGATGGCGCACGCGCGCGAGCAGCTCGAACTCGCGGCGCAGCGAGTCGGGCGCGGCGTGGAGCGCGTCGGGGCGCAGCCGTTTCACGACGCACTCGGTGCCGTTCGACAGGTCGAGCGCGAGCGACACCTGCCCCATGCCGCCCTGGCCCAGGTGCCTCAGGATTCGGTATCGCCCGGCAAACCGTTCCATCGCCCGCCCTTCGCGCTCCACCCGGCCGGGCGCCGGTCGGCGCCGGAGGCCCGGGGGACACTCGCGCGCGTGCACGATAGCGTTTCGCGCCGCGCGCGTCCGCCCGGATCGCGTACCAGGACCGTCAGCGCTCGGCGACGGTCACCGACAACTCGTGCTCCGCGCCGCCGCGCAGCACGACGGCCCTTACCGTCTGCCCGGGCGTCATGCCGCGGAGCAGGTCGGAGAACGCCTTCAGGTCCGCGACCGGCTTGCCGTCGATCCGCACGAGCACGTCGCCCGCCTGCACGCCCGCCCTGGCCGCGGGCGAGTCGGGCGTGACCGCGTCCACCCGGACGCCGGGACCCTCGAACGCGAAGTCGGGCAGCGTGCCGAAGCTGACGCGGCGGCCCGCGCCGGCCGCCGGCGCACCGCCGGCGGGAGCGGCCGGCTTCGCGTTCGCGATCGTGTTCGTGAGCGGCTCGGCCCGATCGCCCAGGTACTGGATCGCCTCGCGCACGAACGTCGCGACCTTCACGAGCCCTTCGCCGTCGATCTTGTCGGCCGTGTCGCCGGGCCGGTGGTAGTCGGCGTGCGCCTCGGTGAACACCTGCACCGCCGGCACGCCGCGGTCGATGAAGCTCTTCTGGTCCGAGGATTCGAGCGCCTCGGGGATCAGCTTCGGCTCGAGCCCGGTCACGAAGCCCGCGCCGCGGAAGATGTGCTGCCATTCGGACGCCGTGCCCGTGGCGATGATCGAGACCTTCCGGCCGCCGAGCCGGCCGACCGTGTCGAGGTTGATCACGCCCTCGATCTTCCCGAGCGGGAACGCGGGATGGTCCACGTACCAGCGCGAGCCCTGCAGGCCCGACTCCTCGCCCGTGAACGCGACGAACACGAGCGTGCGCTTCGGCCGCTCGCCCGCCGCCAGGGTGCGCGCCAGCTCGAGCATCACCGCGACACCGCTCGCGTTGTCGTCGGCGCCGGGATGGAGCTTG
>CAZIXL010000589.1:0-2633 GCA_964542885.1 uncultured bacterium | reverse complement strand
AAGGATCACGCCCGCGGCTTCGGCGAGCCGCGCGCTCGTGCGCAGGAAGCGCGGCCGGAACCCGGGCGGCGCCCACATCAGCCAGCCGCGCGAGCCCGCGATGCGGCCGCGGTCCACCAGCAGGCCGACCTGCGACATCTCGCCGGCCCACGAGATGCTGTCGAGCCGCGCCTCGACCGACTCGCCGTTCCACTCGAGGCTCGTGCTCCACGCGGGCGCGTCGCCCGCACCGGGCACGCCGCTCATCGAGCGCACCACCGCGCGCAGCCGGCCCTCGACCTCGAGCGTCTCGGGCGCCGCGCGCAGCGCGAACGTACGCGGGCCCATGCCGCCCTCGACGCGCGAGCCCTGGTCGAGCGGCTCGAGCGCCAGCGACACCAGGCGCGGCGCGTGGATCGACGGCGGCACGAAGCCGCTGCGCAGCGGGTGCACCGCGAAGTCGCCGTGCCGCACCTCGAGGTGCAGGTGCGGTGGTCCCGCGCCGCTCTGGCCCGACCAGGCGAGCACGTCGCCGGCGCGGAAGCGGAAGCGCCCCGCGGGCGGCCACAGGTCGCGCTCGTACACGCCGCCGTCGCGTTGCGCGGAGTCCACGTACGCGGCCAGCCCGGGCGAGAAGGCGTCGAGGTGCCCGAAGACGAACAGCCGGCCGTCGTCGGCGCGCAGGTAGAGCGAACGCCCGTAGCCGACGCCCGAGGCGCGCACGCGCTCGACCGTTCCCGCGGCCGGCGCGTGCACGGGCCAGCCGACGCGGCGCGACGTCGAGAAGTCGAACCCGCCGTGGAAGTGCCCGGCGCGCACCTCGGCGTACCCGCCCGTCACGCGGATCGTGTCCAGCGGCGAGGCCGCGAACACGGGCCCGAAGACCGGCGGCGCCTCGGCGGCGCCCGGCCCCGGGGCGGCCGACGCGAGGCGGGCGGCCAGGCCCGTGAGCACGAGCACCCGGCCGCAGGTCGCAACGGCGGCCCGGGCGATCCGTTGCATCGCGCACGCGCGCGGCGTCGCTCCGTGCGGCGCGCATCGCAGGCCCCGCCGCGAATCGATTGCGAAAACGAGACTCCGCTCCGGCAACTCCACTGCCCTCCCGGCTGGCACCGCCGTTGCTGACCCCACCCGCGGAACTGATCCAGGGCTTCTGGCTCGGAGGCCCAACTCCCCCCTCGGTTCTCGCCGAACTTCCGCAGGAGGCCACTCGTGAAGTCGATTCGCCCCTATTCGATCGCGCTCGCCCTGGGCGCCGTGCTCTTCGTCCTCGCCGGCTGCGGCAAGTCCAGCAGCGTGACCTCGCCCGCGAGCAGCCTTGATACCACGCCGCCGGCCGCGCCGACGAATGTCACGGGCGCGTTCGACGAGTCCTCGCACCGCGACTACCTCACCTGGACCGGCAGCGCGTCCGCGGACGTGGCCGGCTACGAGGTGTGGCAGTACACGACCGACCCGGCCCTCGGCGGCACGGGCGTGCTCGTCGGCCGCACGGACGCGGGCGCCAGCACCTTCACGGTGCCGCTCACGCGCGACGACCAGCAGGCGTGGTTCCGCCTGCGCGCGCAGGACGAGGCCGGCAACATCAGCGCCTACTCGCAGGCGGCCGAGCACGACCTGCACGGCTGGGACGGCCTGGGCGGCTCGAACGGCGACCCGATCCGCGACACGGGCGTCAACTGAACTTCGCCGCTGGCGCGGGCGACCCCACCGCCCTCGTCAGCGGACCAGCACGATGCGCGCCTCCGCGTGGCTTCCGCCACTCGTGAGGCGCGCGAAGTAGAGACCGGCCGGGACGGCGCGACCATCGTCGTCCCGGCCGTTCCACGTCCAGTTCCCGCCGGGCTCCGCGCCGAGGTCCACGCGTCGCAGCGAACGGCCGGACAGGTCGAGGATCTCGAGCCGCTGGCGCGGCGCGACGAGCCGCGGGTCGCCCTGCCAGTCGAGCGTCACGGGCGGTGAGCCGGGCACGGGGCGCGCAGCGATCGCGATGCCGGTGCGGCCGTCGAGCGCACCGCCGGGGCCGAGCAGGACCGTGACGAGGTTCGACGGGTCGGCCGTCGCGCCGGTGGCGTCCACGCCGCGCACCGCGAAGGTCCAGCGGCGGCCGCGTTCGAGACCCGTCACCGTGAGCGATTCGGGTGCACCGGCCAGGGCGCTCGCCACGAGCTGCGCCTGGAGCGGCGCGTTCGCGAAGTCCGCGGGCGCGAACGCGTACGGCGCGCCGGCGACCTCGTAGCTCGCCGGGTGCCCGAGCGCGCCGTCGTCGGCCGGCGCGGTCCACGCGAGCCGCACCGTGCTGTCGTGCGCGGCCGCGACCCGCAGGTCGGCGATCACGCCCGGGGGGGCGCCGGGCGTGAGCACCGTGTCCGAGGCGGCGGGGCCGCCGTTTCCCGACGCGTCGAAGAGCGTCACGAAGACCGTCCACGCCTGGCCCTCCGGCGAGACGAAAACGGCCGAGTCGGCGGAGCCCGCCGAGCCCGACACGGGGACTTCAAGGTCCACCCGCAGGGACCCGGAGAATCCCAGCGCCGAGATGCGCGCCCGCGCCGCGCGGCCGGAGGCGCCGTCGTCTCCCGAGTTGATCCAGGTCACGCGCACGTGCGTGGCGTCGAGCGCCGCGGCCACGAGGCCCGTGGGCGCCGCGGGCGGCA
>CAZIXL010000588.1:0-2637 GCA_964542885.1 uncultured bacterium | reverse complement strand
GGCGCGTCGACGCCGACCAGCACGAGCGGCTCGGCGGTGCCGTTCACGAGCGAGAAGTACCCGGCCGTCGTGCCGCCCACTTCGGCGGGGCGCACCCAGGCGTCGTCGACGCGGAGGGTGGGCTTCGCCGCACAGCCGGCGGCCGCCAGCGAGAGCGCGGCGGCGACGACGAGCAGCGTGCGCGTGTCCATGCGAGTCCTCGGGCGAGAGGGTGGAGCGTTCGGTTCGCGGCTGCGGCCGGCGCCGCCGACCTTCGCACACTCGGCCCGACTCCGCCCGGCGGTGCCTCGCATCCGAATGGCGTTCGGCGGGCCCGCGGCCAAAGGTCACGCGGGGGCCAAATCTCCGGCCCGGCCCCCCGCGTCGGCTTTGACGCAGGGGCGAGCGCTTCATAATGTACGCCGTTCTCCAACAAGGGCGTGGGACGCCGAGGCCGGAGTGCGGCCGGCGGAGTCCTGGCCGGGCCGTGCCCGGCGTCCGAGGCCCCGGCCGCCCGCCGCCGGGAGGCAACATGCAGGAGCAGGTCGAAAAGTCGCTGCGCGAACAGGTCGAGAAGATCGTCCTGCAGCTGCGCGTGGCCGTGGTCCAGCCGGACGGCGGGGACCTCGAGCTGGTGGACGTGACCGACGACGGCGTCGTGCACCTCCGCCTGCACGGCTCGTGCGTGGGCTGCAACAGCTCGACCACCACGCTGCGGAACGGCATCGAGCGCTACCTGCGCCACAAGCTGCCGCAGGTGCGGCAGGTCGTGGCGGAGTAGGCGTGTACTTCTACGGCCTGATCAACGCCTCGTTGTTGATCGTGTTCACGGTGCTGGCGGCGATGGGCCTGAACCGCCTGCGCGAATGGTGGGAGGCGCGGGAGCGCCGCCGCCGTTCGCACTGACGACCGTCCGGCCCCCGGGCCGGTCCATCCGCGGGAGATCCATGTCGACGATCACGAAAGAACAGGTCCTCGCCGCGTTGGGCACGGTGAACGACCCCGACCTGCACCGCGACCTCGTGTCGCTGGGCATGATCGAGGACGTCGTCGTGGAAGGCGGCCGGGTCTCGTTCACGCTCGTGCTGACCACGGCGGCCTGCCCGCTCAAGGGCCAGATCGAGGACGACTGCCGGCGCGCGGTGAGCGCGGTGCCCGGCGTCGCCGAGGTGCACCTGAACACCACGAGCCGCGTGCGCAAGCCCAAGGACCCGAGCGCCGACCGCAAGGCGCTCGAGGGTGTCGCGCACGTGCTGGCGGTCGGCTCCGGCAAGGGCGGCGTGGGCAAGAGCACGGTCGCCGCGAACCTCGCGATCGCGCTGGCGCAGACCGGCGCCACGGTCGGGCTGCTGGACGGCGACATCTACGGGCCCAACCTGCCGCGCATGATGGGCGTGAACCGCCAGCCGCAGCACGAGAACGGCAAGATCGTGCCGCTCGAAGCGCACGGCGTGCGCTTCATGTCGATGGGCCTGCTCGTCGACGCCGGCGAGGCGGTGGTGTGGCGCGGCCCGATGCTGCACGGCGCCATCAAGAGCTTCCTGCACGACGTGGACTGGGGCGGCTGCGACTACCTGCTCGTCGACCTGCCGCCCGGCACCGGCGACGTCCAGCTCTCGCTCATCCAGCAGACGGTGGTGACGGGCGCCGTCGTGGTCACGACGCCGTCGATGGTGGCGATCGAGGACGCGGTCAAGGCGATCGCGATGTTCGACAAGCTGCAGGTGCCGGTGCTCGGCCTGATCGAGAACATGAGCTACTTCCACTGCCCGAACTGCCACGAGCGCCACGAGATCTTCGCGAGCGGCACCGGCCAGGAACGGGCGCTGTCGCTCGGGCTGCCGTTCCTGGGCGCGATCCCGCTGCACCCGGAGGTGCGCCTCGGCGGCGACACGGGCCGGCCCGTCGTGGCCGCGCAGCCCGACAGCCCCTACGCGCGCGAGCTGCGCAAGATTGCCGGCGTGCTCGCGCAGCGCGTGAGCATCCACACGCTCGCGAACCCGGCCGCGGAGGTCCGCGCCTGATGCGCGCCTACGCCGATCACGCCGCCACGACGCGGCCCGCACCCGAGGTGCTCGAGGCGATGGCGCCGTGGCTCGGCGAGCGGTTCGCGAACGCCTCGAGCGTGCACGCGCGCGGCGAGGCGGCGCGCGAGGCGGTCGAGACGGCGCGGCTCGAGGTCGCGCGCCTGGTCGGCGCGCAGCCCGAGGAGATCGTGTTCACGGCGACCGGCTCGGAGGCGAACAACCTGGCGATCGTCGGCGCGATGGCGGCGCTGGCCTCGCCGGAGCGCCGGCGCGTCGTGACCAGCGCGGTCGAGCACAACTCGGTGCTCGAGACCGTGCACTTCCTGGAGCGGCGCGGGCTCGGGCTCACGGTGCTGCCGGTGCTGCCGAACGGCATGGTGGACCCCGACGACCTCTCCGAGGCGCTGGGGCCCGATGTCGCGCTGGTCTCGATCATGGCGGTCAACAACGAGACCGGGGTCGTGAACCCGGTCGAGGAGCTGGGCCTGCGCGCGAAGCAGGCCGGGGCGCTCTTCCACGTCGACGCCGTGCAGGCCGCGGGCAAGATCCCGGTCGCGGTGGACGGCTGGCACGCCGACCTGCTGAGCCTCGCGGGGCACAAGTTCCACGGGCCCGCGGGCGCGGCGGCGCT
>CAZIXL010000587.1:0-2637 GCA_964542885.1 uncultured bacterium | reverse complement strand
TGGCGATCGGCGAGCAGGCCGCGGCGCGCGCCGCGGCGTGACGGGTTGCGTGCGCGGGCCGGCCGGGATGCCGGCCCGCGTCGCCGGCTCGCCTACGCGGCGCGCCGTGCGTCGCGGGCGTGGCGGAGCTGTGCCTCGAAGTCCTCGAGTCGGACCGGCTTCGCGACGTAGTCGTCCATGCCGCACGCGAGGCAGCGCTCGCGGTCGCCCTCGAGCGCGTTCGCGGTCATCGCGATGATGCGGACACCCGTGCCCGTCCCCTGCCGGGCGCGGATCGCGCGCGTCGCCTCGAAGCCGTCCATGACCGGCATCTGGCAGTCCATGAAGACCAGGTCGTAGGCGCCCGTGGCGATGCGCTCGACCGCCTCGCGCCCGTCGACGGCGACGTCGGCCTCGCAGCCGAGCTTGCGCAGCATCCACACCGCGACCTTGCGGTTCACCTCGTTGTCCTCGACCAGCAGGATCGCGGCGCCCGCGAACTCGGTGGTGGGCGCCGGCGGCGCCGGCTGCGAATCGCGGGCGCCGGCGCGGCCGAGCGCGGCCGAGACCGCGCGGCCCAGGGCCGCCTCGCGGACCGGCTTCGTGAGCCACTGGTCCACGCCCACGTCGCGCTGGACCGGGTAGGGCAGCGTGGCCTGCGTCGACGACAGCACCAGCACCGCCCGCCCGTCGGCGCCCGGCATCTCGAGCAGGTGCCCCGCGGTCGCCAGGCCGTCCATCCCGGGCATCTGGTAGTCGAGCACGACGAGCGCGTACGGATCGCTGCCCTGCTCGCCGACGCACGCCAGGGCCTCCTCGCCGCCCGCGACCGCGTCGACGCGCATGCCCCAGCCGTGCAGCGTGTCGCGCAGGATCCGCCGGTTCACCGCGTGATCGTCCACGACCAGCGCCCGCACGTCGCGCAGGTCGCGGTCCGCGAGCGGCGGCAGCGCGGCGGGGTCGCCGACGCCGAGCGGCACCTCGACCCAGAACTCGCTGCCTTCGCCCGGCCGGCTGCGCACGTGGATCTCGCCGCCCATGAGCCGCGCGAGCTGGCGGCAGATCGTGAGGCCCAGTCCGGTGCCGCCGTAGCGGCGGGTCGTCGAGCCGTCGGCCTGCGTGAAGCTCTCGAACACCGCGTCCAGGCGGTCCGGCGGGATGCCGATGCCCGAGTCGCGGACGAAGATCCGCAGCCGGCACCCGTCGGGCTCCCGCTCGAGCACGCTCGCGCCCAGCTCGACCTCGCCCCGCTCGGTGAACTTGATCGCGTTCGAGCCCAGGTTCGTGAGGATCTGGCGGAGGCGCACGGGATCGCCCAGCACCGGGCGCGGCACGTCCGGCTCCACCGCCACGACCAGCTCGAGCCCGCGGTCGCGCGCCGCGGGCGACAGCATCTCGGCCACGTCCTCGACCAGCGAGCGCAGGTCCAGCTCCACGCGCTCGAGCTGCATGCGGCCCGCTTCGATCTTCGAGTAGTCGAGGATGTCGTTGAGGACCGCGAGCAGCGCCTCGGCGCTGGTGCTGATCGTGTGCACGTAGTCGCGCTGCTCGGGGCCGAGTGCCGAATGCCGCAGCAGCTCGGTCATGCCGATCACGCCGTTGAGCGGCGTGCGGATCTCGTGGCTCATGTTGGCCAGGAACTCGCTCTTCGCCCGCGCCGCCTCCATCGCCCGGTCGCGCGCCTCGGCGAGCGCGATCGACGCGCGCCGCTCCTCGGTGACGTCCTCGACCGTCGCGACGAACGCGGTCACGGTGCCGCGCGCGTCGCGCACGGGGTTGGCGCGCGCGCGCGCGTGGTGCACCGGGGCGCCGTCACGCCCGATCCGGAACTCGAGGTCGAACGACCCCGCCCCGGCCACGAACGCGCCCCACGCCGACTCGACGGCCGCGGCGTCGTCGGGGTGAACGGCATCGAGCCAGCCGTGCCCGAGCGCCTCGAACTCGGGCAGGCCGGAGATCGCCTGCCAGCGGTCGTTGCACCAGACGCACGCGCCCAGCGCGTCGGCCTTGAGGATGCCCACCGGCGACGCGGCGCTGAGCGAGCGGAAGCTCTCCTCGCTCTGCCGCAGGCGGTGCTCCGCCCAGCGCAGCTCGGTGATGTCCTGCATGCAGCCGGACGCGCGCATCGGTCGCCCCGCGAGGTCCCATTCCGCCTGGCCGCGGATGCGGAACAGCCGGTACTCGCCCGTGGCCACGCGCAGCCGCACGTCGAGGGCGTACGACGTGTGGTACTCGAGGTGCTGCGCCACGGCCTCCTGCCAGCGGGCGCGGTCCTCGACGTGGACGAACTCGTCGAACCATTCGAGATCGCCGCCGAAGCCCGCGATCTCGAGTCCCAGCCGCTCGCGGAAGCCGGGCGAGAAGAAGGCGGTGCCGCGCTTGAGGTCGTGCTCCCACACGCCGAGCCCCGCGCTCCGCACCGCGATCGAGAAGCGCCGCTCCGCGTCGGCCTGCTCGGCCTGCAGCGCCGAGAGTTGCTCGAAGAGCCGCATCTGCTCGGCCATCGCCGCGTCCCTCTCGGCGATCGCGCCGTCCGGGGCGGGGGCGGCGGCCGGTGCGCGGCCGCGCTGCGCGCCCGCGGCGAACCACGCGGTCACGGCCGCCGCGAGCGCGGCGAGCGCGAGCGCCACGAGCAGCCGCGGGCCCGCGCCGAGGACC
>CAZIXL010000586.1:0-2639 GCA_964542885.1 uncultured bacterium | reverse complement strand
TTCAGCTCAGACTGGCCAAGCATAAGGAGTGATTGACCCGGTCGGCAGTTCGCCAAAGGCGCGAATGGAGGAGCTCTGAGTCCCCAGGCTCTTTGGTCCTGCCGTGTTTCGGGGGCATCCACGCGCCCGCTCGTGGTTCGAGGGCCGGCCCCTCAGCTCCTACCAGCGGCCCGGCTCGCGATCTCCTGGCGCCCGATCCACGGGGCGCCCGTGATCAGCCGCGCCCCACGCCCATAGGCTAAGTAAGCCCATGCCCAATCAATCAGCACGATGAGCCGGTTTCGGAATCCGATGAGATAGAGAATATGAACGAAGATCCAGCTGAACCATGCGAGCCGCCCCGAGAGCGCGAGCCCACCAACCTGGACCACGGCCCGAGACCTGCCGATGGTCGCCATGAT
The DNA here is from genome assembly GCA_964542885.1 of uncultured bacterium. Classification (GTDB taxonomy): domain Bacteria; phylum Eisenbacteria; class RBG-16-71-46; order RBG-16-71-46; family RBG-16-71-46; genus CAIXRL01. The sequence continues at coordinate 2,238 of CAZIXL010000586.1, read as the reverse complement.
TCCCTTGTCGACGTAGTGGAACCTCTTGCGCGGCTCGCCACAGCTCGAGCGCTGGATGACCCGGGCGACGAAACGACCCATCTGGATCGCGACGGGAGCGATGCCGGGAAGGGGCTCGGAGGACCCTGCCGGCACGAATCGGGCGATGTCGCCGATTGCGAACGCACACGGATGACCGGGGATGGTGCAGTCGTCCTGCACGGCCACGCGCCCTGCGCGGTCGAGTGGGACGCCGAGCTTCTCGGAGAGGCTTCGCGCACGGACGCCAGCCGTCCAGAGCACCGTGGTCGATGCAATCCTTCCCTGATCGAGCGTTACCCCTGCGCAGTCGATCGCCAGCACGCGCCGCGAGAGCAAGACCTCTACGCCTAGTTCCTCGAGCTGCCGGAGGGCGCTCGCCGACAGGCTCTCGCGGAAGCCCGACGGAAGCAGCCGCCCTGCGGCCTCGACGAGCACGATCCTCGGCCGCTCGCGACGAAGGGTCCGAAAATCCTTCGCCAACACGCAGCGGCCCAGCTCGGCCAGGGCCCCGGCAATCTCGATCCCCGTGGGACCGCCCCCGATCACGACGAAGGTGAGGAGGCGCCGGCGGGCCTCAGGGTCCGGCTCTCGCTCCGCAGCCTCGAAGGCGAGGAGCACCCGGTGGCGCATCGCGATCGCATCTTCTACTGTCTTCAGTCCGAGGGCGCAATTCGACCAATCGTCATGGTCGAACCAGTTCGGCTTCGCGCCTGTCGCGACGACGAGCCAGTCGTAACGAACCTCGTCTCCCCCGTCGAGGCGCGCGCTCTGCGCTCCGAGGTCGAGCTCGACCACCTCTCCCAAGACGACATTCACGCTCTCGTACCGCGCCAGAACCGACCGGATCGGCACCGCAATATCGGCCGGGGAGAGGCCGGCCATGGCGACCTGGTAGAGCAACGGCTGGAACAGGTGGTGGTTGGTGCGGTCGACGAGAGTCACGCGCACGCCGGCGCGCCCGAGCGCCTTCGCGCATTCCAGGCCGCCGAAACCGCCGCCCACGATGAGTACGTGCGGGCTCTTTGCCGCGGGCCGCAGAACGGCGCGTGAAGAGTCGTCTTGACGAATCGTGGGTCCTCCGTGCGCGGGCGCTCTGGCCCCGATCAGGCGGCTGGCGCTCGTTGCCGCCGGCGCCGCACCCAGGCGATGGCCCCCATGATCGCCAGCACCATGAGGGGACCGGTGAGAATCATAAACAGGGTCTGCCGGCGGACGGTGCGCGCCTCGCGCAGCCGCGCTGCGTCGTCACGGATGGTCGCGAGGTGCCCCAGCTCATCGGCGTAGCCATACCACCATGAGTAATCCGGACTCATGTGGAACGCGCCTTTGTAGCTCTTGAGCGCCGTGAAGAAGAACATGTCGAAGTACTCGCGCTCGATGGGCGTGACGTCGTAGTAGAGGCTGGTCGGCGAGTGCGTGGCCACCCCGCCGGGAAGCTCGACCGCGCTGAAGCGCGGGCCCGGAAGCAGCCCAGCCGAGGCCTGGGCACGGCTCGGCTTGATGATCCCGTCCCTGTAGAGCCCTGCAAGGATGTCGCGGGCTTCGACGACGAGGGCGTCACCAGCCAGTTTATGCGCATCCGCCGATCTCAGGTATCCGCGGGCTTTGTCCTCCGAGTGACAGGTCAGGTGTCGCGCGACAGCATAGGTTGGAGCTAAGGCGACACCCAGATTTCCGCACCCTCCTCCCGATTCGGACATGAGCGAGCCGAGCGGGCATCCTGCCTGTGGACCAGGGAGGGTGCCGCCTGATGAGGCTCGATCGGGAGACACGGATGACGATTCCAGTGCTGGCCCAGCACGGACAGAGCGGCCGCGCCATCGCGCGGATGCTGGGCGTGGACGAGAAGGCGGTGCGGTACCACCTGCAGCGTGCCGCGGCGGGCGCGATCGACGGGCGGTCGAGACAGGCGCACAAGGCGGCCGGGTTGAAGGACGCGATCGCGCACTATCTCGAGCAGGCGGGCGACGGCCCGGCGAACCTGGCGGCGCTGCACGAGTGGCTGGTCGCCGAGCACGACTTCGCCGGCACCCTGCGCGGCGTGCAGCGGTACTTCCGGCGCCACTTCCCGAAGCCCGCCCTGCGGGCGCGACGGCGGGTGGAGACGCCACCCGGCGCCCAGGCGCAGGCGGACTGGGCGGAGTGGCCGAAGGTCTGGATCGCGGGCCGGCCGGTGTACGCCACCAGTTCCACCTGCGGCTCTCGCACAGCCGGTTC
>CAZIXL010000585.1:0-2656 GCA_964542885.1 uncultured bacterium | reverse complement strand
CAGCCCGAGGAGCACCGCGAGCGCCGTCGCGCCGCCGCTGGCCGCGCTGCTCGGCGCCAGCGCCTCGAGCACGACCGGCTCGCGCAGCCGCGCCAGCACCTGGGCGGGCGTCGCGCGCAGCAGCAGCGCGACGAACGGCAGCGCGAGGAGCGCGAGCGCGACCACGACGAGCGCGGCGGCGAGCGCCGGCCAGAAGCGCGGCGACGCGCGCCGGGCTCCGCTCACTTCGTCCCGCCCGCGGGCGGCGCGAAGCCGTGCCGCGCGAGCACCGCGCGGCCCTCGGCCGAGAAGAGCAGCGCCACGAACGCGCGCGCCGCCTTCGGCGCCTTCGCGCCCCTGACGATCGCGACCGGGTAGCGCGCCGCGACGTTCGCCGCCGCCGGCACCTCGAGCGTGCGCACCGCGAGCGCCATGGCCGGCGTGACGTCGGAGGCGTACACGACACCTGCGTCGGCCTCGCCCAGGCGCACCTTGGCGAGCACGGACTTCACGTTCTCCTCCTCCGAGACCACGTTGGCGAGCGCGTGCGTCGCGAACGCGGCGCCGAAGGCCGGGTCCGACGCGAGGTTCGTGAGCACCTGGCGGCCGTAACGGCCCACGGGCACGGCCTCGGCGCCCAGCACGAGCTTGACGCCCGGCCGCGCCAGGTCCTGCAGGCGGTCGATCCGGGCGGGGTTCGCGAAGGGCACGACCACGACCAGCCGGTTCTCGGCGAACGTTCGCGGCGCGGTCGCGAGGAGCCCGGCGTCGGCGAGGCGCCGCATCCAGCGCTCGTCGGCCGACGCGAAGACGTCGGCCGGCGCGCCCTGCTCGACCTGGGTCGCGAGCTGCTGCGAGCCCGCGAGGTTCAGGCGGATCCCGAGCCCCGGGTGCTTCGCCTGCAGCAGCCGGCCCAGTTCCTCGAACGCCTCGGTCAGCGACGCGGCGGCGAAGACCTGGAGCGTCTCCGGCCGCGGCGCGGCCGCCGCCCGGCCCGCGGGCAGCGCGGCCACCAGCAGCAACGCGGCCAGCATTCCGGCGAGTGCGCGCCTCATTCCTCCCAGCCCTCCTTGCCGACCATGACCTCGGTGGACTTGATCACCGCGAACACCTCGTCGCCGGCACGCAGCGCGAGCCGTTCGGCCGAAGAGCGCGTGATGATCGAGACCAGCTGCTGGTCGCCGATGGCGATCACGACCTCGGCCATGAGCCCGTCCACCGTGAGGCGCGCGACCTGGCCGCGCAGGCGGTTGCGCGCGCTGATCGTGATCGTGCGCCGCGGCGGCGTGGCCGCCTTGCGGCCGAGCAGCGCTTCGAGCTCCTCGCGGCGGAAGAGCCATTTCCGTCCCACCCGCGCGGCGGGCAGCTTGCCCGCGCGCGCCAGGCCCTGGACGCGCTTCACGTTCAGCCGCAGCAGCCGCGCGGCTTCCTCGGCGTTGAGCGTGCTCATGGGTCGCTCCTGGAGCTTGTGCCGTGCGTCGGCAGTCGTCTATGTTCCTCGATGCCTTTGATGGAAAGGCATTTTGGGGATAACAAAAGCGCTTAGCAACCCGAAAGTCGAGGTCGCCGCTCATGAACGCTCGCCTGCCGCGCTGCCTGGCGGTCGCCCTGTCCGCGCTCACCTTCGCGCTCGCCGCGCCCGCGGCGAGTCGTGCCGCCGCCACCGACAGCGTCGCGGCGGCGCCCCGCGCGGCGGCCGCGCCCTCGATCGCGCCGCCGCGGCTCGGCGGCTACGTGCAGGCGCGCGAGATCGCCGAGGAGCGCACGGGCCTGACGATGGTGCTGAACCGCGTGCGCTTCTCGATCGCGGGCGCGCTGCCCTCGGACTTCTCGTACCGGCTGCTCACCGAGCTCGAGGCGTCCGCGGGCGCGCGCAGCCCGGCGACCGTGAGCCTGCGCGAGGCCGTCGTGCAGTGGAAGCCCGTGCCGTTCACGCTCACCGCGGGCGAGTTCAAGACCCCGTTCACGCGCGAGTACCTCGTGCCCGTGCCCGAGCTCGAGCTGGCCGACCTCGCGGTCGCCGTGGACTCGCTGGCGCCGCGGTACGACGTCGGCTTCATGGCCGAAGTCGCGCTGCCCGGCCGCACGACCGTCTCGGCCGGCGTCTTCAACGGGGATGGTGCGAACGCGACCGCGAACCGCGACTCCGCGGTGCTGCTCGTGGGCCGCGTCGCGACGAGCCCGCTCGCCGGGCTGGACCTGGGCGCGAGCCTCGCGCGCGACGGCGACGACAGCCTGCGCTGGGGCGTCGACGCGGCCGCCGCGTACCGGGTGGCCTCGGTGCGCGCCGAGTACGTGACGCGCCACCGCCGCGGGCGCGCGACGGGCGAAGACGACTTCGGCTGGTACGTGTTCGAAGCGTTCCGGGTCTCGCCGCGCACGCGATTGCTCGCGCGCCAGGAGGACTTCCGGCGGCCCGCCTACGGCGACTCGCGGCGCTCCCGCGGCCTCGCCTGGGGCGCCGACTACGACGTGGTGCCGGGTCGCGTGCGGCTGCTCGCCGAGTTCTCGCGGCGGATGCGCGGCGCGAGCCAGGCCCGGCGCGACGCGTTCCTCGCGCAGGTGCAGGCGCGCTTCTAGCGGCGTGACGCGCGGGTTCAGCTCCGCGCTTCGCCCCGCGCGCGTGCCGCCGCGAGCATCACCTTCAGGTCGCGGGCGATCGCGTCGGGCTTCGTCT
>CAZIXL010000584.1:0-2664 GCA_964542885.1 uncultured bacterium | reverse complement strand
GCTCGGCCTCGGTCGGGCGCGGCACGGCCGAGCCCACGCGCTGGAGTTCGCCCTCGCGCAGGTACTGCTCCCAGTCGTTGCGGATGCGGCGCGCCACGTCCGGTTCGTCGACCACGAGTCGACGCTTCGCCTCGTCGCGCGCGGCCATCAGCAGGATGCGGCGGTCGATCCACTGCCGGATCGCGGGCGTCTGCGCCGCGGGCGGCTTCGGCACGTCCGGGCGGCGCATCTCGCGGAACGCGTCGCCCACCGTGTACGTGCCGCCGTCCCAGCGGCCGAGCACGAGGAGCGAGTCCTCGACCGTGAGCGGCGGGATCACGCCCTCGCCGACGCGCGCGGGCGTGAGCAGGCGGAACAGCGTCTGGGCGGCGTCGGGCTCGACGCGCACGTGGTGGGCCTCGCGGAGCCGCACGACCTGCCGGGCCATCGTCTCGCGCACCTTGCGCTGGCGGATCATCTCGCCGACCTGCGACTGCACGGTCTCGAACGCCGGCTGCTCGGCCGGCTCGCGGCTGTCGACCGTCAGCAGGAACGTGCCCTGCGGCGTGGTGTAGGGACCGCCGATCTCGCCGACCTTCAGCGTGAGCAGCGCGTCGTCGAGCGGCGGCACGAGCTGGCCGGGCGCGATGTTGCCCATCAGGCCGCCCGCGGGCACCGCGCCCGGCATGTTGTAGCGGTCGGCGACGTCGGCGAACGACTCCCCGCGTTCGAGCGCGGCGAGCGCCGCGGCGGACCTGGCCGGGTCGATCGTGTAGATGACGCGCACCACCATGCGCTCGGAGCGGTTCTGGTAGAAGCGCCGCATCTCGGCGTCGCTCACGCCCGCGTCCTGCGGCGCCAGCTGCCCGTAGAGCGCCTGCAGCACGGTGCGGTCGCTCAGCTCGTGGAGGTAATTGCGCGCGATCGCCGTCGTGTCGTTGCCGCGCCGGTGCGCCGCCTCGAGCATCGCCTGGCGGCGCACGAGGTCGTCGAGCAGCGCGCGCTTGGCCTCGTCGGGAGCGCCGGCGTACTGCATCTCGTTGCCGCGCCCGGCATCGAGCAGGTCGTTCTCGGTCAGGGTCTGCGAGCCCACGCGGGCGAGCGGGCGGCCGCCGGGTGAGCAGCCGGCCAGGAGGAGCGAAGCGGCGACGGCCGCGAGCGCGGCGCAAACGATCGAGCGGGTCACGGAGAAGGTCCTTTCCAGCGGATACCGCGGCGTTTCGTGTGAATCGGCGACCGACATTAGAGGGGGGCGCAGGGGGTCGCAAGGCGGGCGGCCCGCCCCGGTGGACGCTCGGGCGGCGCAGGACCATCCTGCCGGGGCTCCGACGTCGCCGACGAACCGATCCCGGAGGTGCCCATGCGCCGCATCCTGTTCGCACTCGCCCTGCTCACGCTCGCCGCCGCGCCCGCCGCCGCCCGCCCGGCCGCGCCCAGCGGCGCCGGCCGCACGTTCACCGCGAACGGCGTGACGATCTGGTACGAGGTGCGCGGCGCCGCGAAGGGCACCCCGCTCGTCGTGTGCAACGGCGGGCCCGGCTTCGACCACACGTACGAGCTGTGCTCCGACGCGTGGGACGTGCTCGCGAAGTCGCGCCCCGTCGTGTTCTGGGACCAGCGCGGCAACGGCCGCTCGTCGGCGCTCGCCGCCGACACGCCCTGCCGGCTCGTGGACCAGATCGCCGACCTCGACGCGCTGCGGCGCGAGCTCAAGGCGCCGAAGCTGGACCTGCTCGGGCACTCGTGGGGCGGTTTCCTGGCGATGGCCTACGCCGCGCGCCACCCCGAGGCGATCGAGCACCTGCTGATCGTGGACTCGGCCGCGCCCCGGTGGTCCGAGACCGAGTTCATGTTCAAGAACTTCTTCCCCGACCAGCTCGAGAAGCAGGGGCGCGAGGACTTCCTCGACGCCGTGGGCGACAGCGCCGCGTTCATGCGCGGGCTGCAGCAGTACCTGGGCTGGCTGTTCGTCTCGACCGCGAAGCGCGACGAGTTCCTGGCCCTGTCACCCGCGTTCAAGTTCAGCCGCCGCGTGAACGAGGCGATCAGCGCCGACGTCGCGAACCTCGACCTGGGCCCGATGCTGCCGCTGTTCCGCTTCCCCACGCTCGTCGTGACCGGGCGCCACGACGTGAACGTCGCGCCCAGCACCGCGTGGCGCATCCACCGCGCCATCCCCGATTCGCGCTTCGTCGTGTTCGAGCAGAGCGGCCACCTGCCGTTCTTCGAGGAACCCGAGGCGTTCACGAAGACGATCGAGTCCTTCCTGTCCGCGCCGCGCGGCCGCCGGCCGCGCGCGCCCCGAGGAGCCCATGCCCGCCACGCCCCACGTCGAACAGCACTTCACCGCCGGCGAGACCGTCCGCGACGTCGTGATCGGCATGAGCGACGGCCTGACCGTGCCGTTCGCGCTCGCCGCCGGACTCTCGGGCGCGGTGAGCAGCACCGGCATCATCGTGACCGCCGGGCTCGCCGAGATCGCCGCCGGCTCGATCGCGATGGGCCTGGGCGGCTACCTGGCCGCGCGCAGCGACGCCGAGCACTACGCGAGCGAGCGCCGCCGCGAGGAGCGCGAGGTGGTCGAGAAGACCGAGGCCGAGCGCGAGGAGGTGCGCGAGGTGTTCCGCGGCTACGGCGTGCCCGCCGAGGCGATCGCGCCGATCGTGACCGCGCTCGAGGCGAACC
>CAZIXL010000583.1:0-2683 GCA_964542885.1 uncultured bacterium | reverse complement strand
CGCGCAGCGACGTGTGGGCGCTGGGCTGCGTGCTGTACGAGATGGCGACGGGCAAGCGCGCGTTCGAGGGGCGCAGCCAGGCGACGCTGATCGCCGCGATCATCGGCACGCAGCCCGCGCCGATCGCGGAGTCGCCCTCGGGCGCGCCGCCGGCGGGCGACCTGCCGCCGTCGGGGCTCGACCGGCTGATCCGCGCGTGCCTGGCGAAGGACCCGGAGGACCGCGGGCAGACGGCGCACGCGGTGAAGCAGCAGCTGGCATGGATCGCCGAGGGCGCGGGCAGCTCGAGCGTGGGCGTGGCGGCGCCCGCGCACACGACGCCGGGCGCGGTGCCGGCGCCGCTCGCGGGCGCGTCGCGCCGCGGCGTGAGCCGCCTGGCCTGGGCGCTCGTCGCGGTGCTCGCGGTCGTGGCCGCCGGGGCGTTCGCGTGGGGCTGGACGAAGGCGCACGCGCCCGGCCGGCCTTTCCGCTTCCACACCGACCCGGTGCCGGACGTCGTGGACATCTCGTGGCCGCGCGTCTCGCCCGACGGGCGCTACCTCGTCTTCGAGACGACCGACTCGACCGGCGGTTCGCGCGCGTGGATCCGCTCGTTCGACCAGGTGCAGGCGCACCCGATCGCCGGCTCGGAGGGCCTGAGGCGGGCCTACTGGTCACCCGACAGCCGCGAGATCGTGTTCGTCGCCGACAACAAGATCCAGCGCCTGTCGATCGCCGGCGGGACGCCCGTGGTGGTGACCTCGGCGGCCCGCGGCGCCGACCTCAGCTGGGGCGCGAAGGGTTCGATCCTGATGGACGGCCGCTTCAACGACTCGCTCATGATCGTCCCGGCCGGCGGCGGCGAGCTGCGGCCGGCCGCCCGGATCGACCGGGCCGCGGGCGAGGTGGGCTCCGGCTGGCCCTGCTTCCTGCCGGACGGCCAGCATTTCCTGTTCATCGGCAACCTCCAGAACGGGACGGGCACGGGCAACATCCGGCTCGGGAAGCTCGGCTCGCTGGACTCGAAGCTGCTCGGGCAGTCCGATGGCCGCGTCGAGTACGCGCCGGGCGGCTGGGTGCTCTTCGCCAAGGGCAGCACGCTGCTGGCGCAGAAGCTCGACCTGGGGGCGGGCAAGCTCACGGGCCAGCCGATCACGGTGGCCGAGAACCTGCGCATGGGCGGCGAGGCGGGGAACTTCTCCGCCTCCGAGAGCGGGATCCTCGCGTTCGAGTCGAGCAGCGGGGGCGTCGCGAACACGCTGCGCGAGGCGGACCGCAGCGGCAAGCTGTCCGACGCCGTCCTGGGTTCGAACGACTGCATCAACCCGACGCTGTCGCCCGACGGGACGCGGCTGATGTACGAGTCCACGGGCCTGTCGGGCCAGGGGCGGCCCGAGATCTGGGTGCGCGACCTCGCGCGCGGCACCGAGGCGAAGCTGACGTTCGCGTCGAGCCCGACGCGCGGGCCCGTCTGGTCGCCCGACGGGCGGCGCTTCGCCTGCGAGCTGGCCATCGGCGGCCGTTCGGGAATCCTCGTCGGCTCCACGGACGGCCTGGGCCGGGTGGACACGCTGGACGCGAAGGACCTCTCCGGCGGCGGCGTCACGCAGTGGACCGCGGCGGGCAACCGCATCCTGTACGGCCCCGGGAGTTTCCTCGGCGCCTGGACGGTCTCGCCGGACAGCACGCACGGCGCCTCCACGAAGATCCCGGGACTTCCCGAGCACGTCGCCCAGCCGGCCTTCTCGCCCGACGGCCGCTGGCTGGCCTATGCGACCAACGAGGGCACGACCCAGCCCCAGGTGTACGTCCAGAGCGTCACCGGCGTGCCGGGCCGCTGGCAGGTCTCGACGCAGTCGGGCTACTTCCCGACGTGGACGAAGGACGGTCGCGAGCTCGTCTTCGAGTCGAATGGCAGGCTCCTGGCGGCCGAGGTCGAGACGCAGGGCGCCTTCCGCGCCGGGGAGCCGAAGTCGTTGTTCCCGCTCCAGCTCAGCCTGCAGGGCCCGTACGACCGCACCTGGACGTGCAACGCCGACGGCACGCGGTTCTTCCTCGTGGTCTCACCCCGCGGCGCGACGCAGGCCCGCATCGAGATCGTCACGGAGTTCAGCCGGCTCGTGAACCGCAAGTAGCGCGGCCTTTCGCGCCGGCCGCGTTTCGTGCATGGTGCGGCCCCGATGACGTTCGCCCGCCTCCGTCGCCCCCGCACGCTCGCGATGTTCGCGCTCGCCGCCGCGCTCGCGGTGGCGCTGCCCGGCGCGCTCGCGGCGCGCAAGGCGCCGAAGCTTCCGCCCATCGTGTTCGCGATGCGCGCGCGCAACTCCGGCGCGGCGCTCGCACCGGGCATCGGCCCGGCCGGGCGCACCCGCGTCACCGGCGGCCGGCTGGTCGTGCGCGAGCGCGACGGGCGCTTCGTGCCGCTGCTGCCCGACGGGCGCTTCTACGACGTCGCCCACCCGAGCGTGTCGTACGACGGGCGGCGCATCGCGTTCGCGGCGGTGACGGGACGCGACGCGCCATGGCGCATCTGGACGTGCAGCGCGAGCGGGCGCGACGTCGCACCGGTGACCGCGGACCTCCCGGGGCCCGACCTCGGCGCGCGCGGCGCGGCGTTCGCGGAGCGCTTCGCGCGCTTCGACGACTTCGACCCGTGCTGGCTGCCCGACGGCCGCATCGCGTTCGCGAGCACGCGCTGGCCGCT
>CAZIXL010000582.1:0-2690 GCA_964542885.1 uncultured bacterium | reverse complement strand
GCCACGCTGCCGAGCGTGACGCCCACCAGCATCGGCGCGATCGTCCAGCCGCTCACGGCGCCCGTGACCGCTGCGCCGACGGCCAGCCGGTAGACGAGCAGCGCGCTGGCGTCGTTGAACAGGCTCTCGCCCTCGAGGATCACGAGCAGCTTGTGCGGCGGCCGGAGCTGCTTGAGCACCGTGCTCGCGGCGGCCGCGTCCGGCGCCGCGACGATCGCGCCGAGCGCGATCGCGGCCGCCCAGGGCATGCCGGGCACGAGCGCCCGCACCACCAGGGCGACGGCCGCGATGGTCACGAGCACGGCGCCGACCGCGAGGCCCGTGATCGGCTTCCAGTTGCGCGCGAGGTCGCGCGGCGAGCTGTCGAACGCGGCGTCCACGAGCACGGGGGCCACGAACAGCGCCAGCGCCAGCTCGGGGTCGAGCACCAGCGTGGGTACGCCGGGCAGCAGCGCGAGCACCACGCCCGCGACCGCGAGCAGCGCGGGGTAGGGGGCGCCGACGCGCCGCGCGGCCATGGCCATCAGGGCGCCGCCCACGAGCAGGGCCACGACGACTTCGAAGACCTGCAATCGCCCTCCTCGTTCGGAGCATCGCGCGCGGCGGCCGTCGCGGCCGACGCGGCGGCGATCATACCCCGGCCGGGGTGCTCGGGCGGCCGGGAGCGGCCGCCGCGAACGGCATGGACCGCGGCCGGCGGCGCGGGCAAGATGCGCCGGCGGCAAAGCGAGGTTGGGAAGCAGGGTCGCCCGTCGCCGTCCGCACCGCGGACGCCGAGGGCCAGCGGGCGCGCCGGCCACCACCGTGCGGTGCGCCCCGGAGGTGACGATGGAGTTCAGGAGTCGCGCGGTGCGCAGCCTCGTGGAGCTGCACGAGGTCGAGTTGCGGTCGTTCCTGCAGGTCTGGAAGCGCTTCGTGGACACCGGCGCGCCGATGCCCGACGCGCACGGCGACGACGACTACGCCAGCCGCGAACGCCTGGGCGGGCACGTGCTGCGCGCCGCCCGCGGCTACCTCACGCGGATCGGGGAGTGGGTGGGCCGCCCGGTGACGGACATGGACCTCACCGACGATCCGCTGGCGCTCGCCGCGCGCGCGCCGGAGTTCGCCGAGGAGGTGCTGGCCGCCTACCGGCGCCACCTCGCGCTGGTCGCGCCCGAGGAGGTGGACCCGCAGGTCCACCGCACGCGCTGGGGCGACCTGATGAGCATCGACATGCTCCTCGAGCACGCGGTCGTCCACCCGATGCGCCACCGCATCCAGCTCGAGCGGATCCTGGCGGAACACGCGCGTTGAGGCGGTTCGCCGCGGCCGGTCCGGGAGGAAGCCCTTCGAGAGGAGCACAGGCGTGAAGGCGATTCGAGTCGAGGCGTTCGGCGAACCCGAGGTCATGCAGGTGCGGGAAGTGCCCGATCCCGTGGCCGGCCCCGGGCAGGTGGTCGTCCGCGTGCGCGCGGTGGGGGTGAACCCGGTCGAGGCCTACATTCGCTCGGGCCAGTACGCGAACTCGCCGTCCTTGCCCTACACGCCCGGCGGCGACGGCGCGGGCGAAGTCGAGTCGACGGGCGAAGGGGTGGCCTTCCGGCCCGGGGACCGCGTGGCGTTCGGCGGGACGCTGAGCGGTGCCTACGCCGGGAAGGCGCTCTGCGAGGCGGCGCAACTGCACCGGCTGCCGGCCGCGACCAGCTTCGCGCAGGGCGCCGCGCTCGGCGTGCCGTACGTGACGGCCTGGGTCGCGCTGTTCTCGCGCGGGCGGCTGGTCGCCAGTGAACGCCTGCTGGTCCACGGCGCGAGCGGCGGCGTGGGCGTCGCCGCCGTGCAGATGGCGCGCGCCGCCGGCGCGACGGTCGTGGGCACGGCCGGCAGTCCCGAGGGCCTGCGGCTCGTGTCGACCCAGGGCGCGCACCACGTCGTCGACCACCACGCAGCCGACCATCTCGAGCGGGCGTCCGAACTCGCGGGCGGCGGCTTCGACCTGATCGTCGAGATGCTCGCCAACGTGAACCTCGGCCGGGACCTCGGCGCGCTGGCGCCGGGCGGGCGCGTGGTGGTGGTCGGCAGCCGGGGCACGGTCGAGCTGAATCCGCGCGAGCTGATGCAGAAGGGCGGCACGATCACCGGCATGATCCTCTGGAACGCGACCGCGGCCGAACGCGCCGCGGCATGGGCGGCGATCCTCGCGGGGCTCGAGAACGGCACGCTGCGCCCGGTCGTCGCGCGCGAGCTGCCGCTCGGCGAGGCGCCGCGCGCGCACCGCGAGGTCATGGGCGCGAAGGCAGCGGGGAAGATCGTGCTCGTGCCCTGAGCGCGGCGGCCGCGCGCGTCCGGCTCCGGACGGCGCGGCGCTCGCCGCGCCTCAGTCCTGCGTCGACGCCGCCTGCTGCGTCCGCTGCAGCCGTGAGGTGTCGTAGCCCTGCGCGCGCAGCCGCTCGAGGATCCCGTCGTACACCTCGGGCGCCATGGTCGGCGTGCGGCTCAGGATCCAGAGGTACTTGCGCGCCGGGTGGCCGACGACGGCGTACTCGTAGTCCTTGCCCAGCTCGAGGATCCAGTAATCGCCCCAGAACGGCCAGAAGAAGCTCACCTTGAGCTTCGCGTTCGTCGCCGGGTCCACGACCCGCGCCTTGCCCTTCGCGACCGTGATGCGCCCGGTCAGCGAGTCGCGCGCACAACGGTTCACCACGTCGATC
>CAZIXL010000581.1:0-2693 GCA_964542885.1 uncultured bacterium | reverse complement strand
ACGAGCAACGAGGCGGCGAAACCCAGCCGCTGCCCCGCGGCAGGCCGGCCGCGGGAAGGGAGTGCCGTAAGATGCGGCCGACCGGGCCCGGCCCGTTCCGCGTTTCGCGGCACCGGGCCGGCGGGAGCCGCAGGTCCGGGAGGGACTCGATGAAGTTCACGTCCGTGGTCCGGTGGCTCCTGCCGTCGCTCCTCGTGCTGTCGGTCGTGCTCGCGCCCGCGCGGGCCGCGTTCGCCGAGGAGTACGTTCTCGGCCCCGAGGACGAGGTGGCCATCTCGGTGTGGCTGCACCCCGAACTCGAGCGCACCGTCGCGATCAACGCCGACGGCAACGTGACGATCCCGCCCGTGGGCGAGATCGCCGCCGCCGGGCTCACCACGAAGCAGCTCGGGGAGCGCATCGCCGACCGGCTGTCGTCCTACCTGCGCCAGACGACCACCGTGACCGTGACGGTCGCGAAGTACATGAGCCGGAGCGTGTTCGTGACGGGCTCCGTGGCCCACCCGGGTCGCTACGGCTTCGAGCGCATCCCGTCGATCGTCGAGGTGCTGGGGGCCGCCGGCGGCGCGCAGACCGGCGCGGACCTGGCGAACGTGCAGGTCGTGCGCACCGAGAACGGCACGCGCCGCACGCTCTCCGCCGATGTCGCCGCCGCCATGCGCGAGGCCGACACGAGCCGCCTGCCGGCGCTCAGGCCCGGCGACACGATCATCCTCTCGGGCGTCATTCCCGGCGGCGGGCAGGGGCCCGGCCTGACGCCCGGCGAGGGCGCGGCGGTGCTCGGCGAAGTCTCGCGACCGGGGCTCGTGCCCGTCGGCGACGGCGCCGACGTGTGGGCCGTGCTCGCGGCCGCGGGCGGCACGACGCAGCACGCGAACCTGCGCAGCGTGCGCGTTCTGACGCGCACCGAGAGCGGCGTCACGGTGGCCTCGCACGACCTGCGCGAGGTGCTCGACCACGGCAGCGCCTCGCCGGTGACGGTGCACTCGGGCGACGTGGTGGTCGTGATGTCGAAGGGGGCGAACCCGTGGACGGGCCTGGTCTCGGTCCTCGCGGTGTCCCGCGACCTGCTGAACGTGGCCGTGCTCGTGGACTACCTGAACAACCGGCAGGGGAACTGACAGCGGCATGAGCAACGAAGAGAAAGGCGGAGCGGCCCCCCTCGACACGGCCGAAATGCTGCGCGTGCTGCTGCGCCGCAAGTGGCTCGTGATCCTGCCGTGGGTGCTCGCGGTCGCCGTCGGCGTCGCCGCGGCCCTGCTGCTGAAGCCGGTCTGGTTCAGCAACACGATGCTCCTGCTCGATCGCGGGCAGGCGCTGCAGGGCCCGCTCGGGACGATCTCGGGTGGTCCCGACGTGGACCAGCAGGCCGACATCATGCGCGAGCAGATCCAGAGCAGCCTGTTCCTGAAGAGCGTCGTCGCCTCCTCCGGCGTGAAGGAGGATCCGGCGACGCGCACCTGGGCGCTCAAGTCGGCGTCGCGCTACCCCGGCATGAATCCCGACGAGGAGGTCGAGTCGTTCCTCGTGGACTACCTGCGCGACGCGATCTCGATCCGGCGCAGCAAGGGCAAGCTGTTCCAGGTGACGGTCGCCGACTACGACCCCGATCGCGCGAAGCGGTTGTGCGAGGCGGTGGCGAACCAGTTCGTGGCGTCGTCCAAGGCGCGCCAGCTCGAGGCCGTGCAGCAGCAGCAGGAGTTCAGCACCGAGCAGCTCCAGGTCTACAAGCGCGCGCTCGACGAGGCCGAGTCCCGGCTCGAGGCGGCACGCCGCAACGCGATCTCGACGACGCTCACCAGCTCGGTCGTGAACGCGCAGAACCTGTCGTTCGCGCAGTCGCTGCTCGAGCAGGCCGGCACCGACGCCGACGAGCAGCGGCAGCGCGTGGCCGACCTCAAGAGCCGCTTCGCCGGCAGCGCGCGCGAGGGGGATCCCGCGCTCGTGGCGTCGTCCGCGGGTTCGTCGATCGCGGGCCAGATCGGCACGCTGCAGCTGCAGCTCGGCCGGGCCATGCTCACCGAGGGCAACACCTCGGGTGGCGCGAGCCTGCGGCTCTCGCTCGCGCGGCGCACGGCCGACCTCGAGGCGGAGTACGACGCCGTGGCCGCCCGCGTGCTCCCGGGCCTCGCGCCGGACGTGCGCGACGCGATCGTCCGCTACCGCGTCGCCCAGGCGGACCTGGCCGCGCGCGAAGCGTGGCGGTCGTGGCTGCAGGGCCAGGTGGGCGCGTACCAGACCGAGGTCGTCATGGCGCCGAACCGCGAGATGGACATCACGCGGCTGCAGGCCGAGGTCGAACGCGCCCGGACGCTCTACTCCACGTTCCAGCAGCAGTCGGCGGCGGCGCAGATCGCCGAGGCGTTCCAGCAGGCGAAGATGAGCGGGCGGTTCATCGTCATGGAGCCCGCGAACCGCCCGAACTCGCCCGGCAAGCCGAACCGCCCGCTCGTGGTGATGCTGGCGTTCGTCATCGGCGCGGTCGTGGGCGTGGGCGCGGCGCTGGTCGTCGAGCACCACGACCAGTCGGTCAAGAACGTGGACGAGATCGAACACCTGCTGGGCCGGCCCGTGCTGGGCCAGGTGCCGCGCGTCGAGGAACTGCAGCGTTCGGGCCGGTCCGCGCGCGGCGCGCCGGGCGGCGGCCCCGGCTCGCTGCCCGCGCCGCGGGACCAGGGCCTGATCCAGCGCTT
>CAZIXL010000580.1:0-2696 GCA_964542885.1 uncultured bacterium | reverse complement strand
TCGGAGGCATAGCCCACCTCCTGGAATGCGACGGGCTTGCCACCCGCCCGCGCGACCACCGCCTCGAGGTCCGCGTCGAAACCGGACGCCGGCTCCTGCGCGAAACCGCCCGGCGCGAGCACATAGAACGTGTGCAGCACCCAGTCGCTGGTCACGTTGAGCGAGTCGCCGAAGCGCGCGTTCGCGTTGCCGAGGGGATTCGTCGTGGTGATGCCGATCGGCACGCCCGGCGCGGCCGCGTGGAAGCGCGCGACCGCCCGGCGATAAAGCGTGAGGAACGCCGCGAACTCGCCCGGGTGCGCCCCGAAGTACGCGTCCACCTCGTTGCCCAGCGCCACGGCCACGACGTCGTTGCGGCGCGCGAGCGCGGCGAGCGTGTCCACCAGGACGTCCACGCGCGCGACCAGCGCGGGGTCGTCCCACGCGAGCGCCGCCAGGTCCGGGGGCGTGCTGCGCGTGACGGTGTCGAGAAGGCGAAGGTTGAGGTACGTGCGCAGGCCGACGCTGCGATGGACGTCGAGCCAGAGCTGCTCCGCGGCCAGGTTCCAGGCGCCCGGCGTCGGCTCGACCTCGGCCCAGAGCGGCGCGCGCACCTGCACGCTCACGCCGGTGGCCTTCGCGTCCTGCAGGGCCCGGAGCACCGAGTCGCCGTAGCTCGGCAGCGCGAACGCGGTGTCGGCCACGTTCGTCGTGAGCCCGAGCGCGGCGCGCGGACCGGAGCCCGGCGAGACGCTGGACTCGCCCCCGCAGCCGGCGGCGAGAACCGCGAGCAGGCCGAGCGCCGCGGGCCACGCCGCGCCCCGGCCGCGGCGCATCAGACCGTGCGCCCCAGCACTTCCGCGATCGTGCGGATCTGGCCGACCAGCTCGCCGAACTGCGCCGGGTAGAGCGATTGCGCGCCGTCGGAGAGCGCGTGGTCGGGGTCGTGGTGGACCTCGATGATGAGGCCGTCGGCGCCTGCGGCGACGGCGGCGCGCGCCATGGGCGCGACCTTGTCGCGGATGCCGGTGCCGTGCGAGGGGTCGACGATCACAGGCAGGTGCGACAGCTCCTTCACCACCGGAACCGCGTTCAGGTCGAGCGTGTTGCGCGTGTAGGTCTCGAACGTGCGGATGCCGCGCTCGCAGAGGAGGACCTGCTGGTTGCCCTGCGCCATCACGTGCTCGGCCGACAGCAGCCACTCCTCGATCGTGCTCGAGAGCCCGCGCTTGATCATCACCGGCCGGCTCGTGTGGCCGACCTCACGCAGCAGCGAGTAGTTCTGCATGTTGCGCGCGCCGATCTGCAGGATGTCGGCGTAGCGCGCGAGGAGCGCGACCTGCTGCGTGTCCATGACCTCGCTCACCACGGCGAGCCCGTTCGCGTCCGCCGCGCGGCGCAGGATCTTGAGTCCCTCCTCGCCCAGGCCCTGGAACGCGTACGGCGAGGTGCGCGGCTTGTAGGCGCCGCCGCGCAGCACGGTGGCGCCGGCCTTCGCGACCGCCGCGGCGATCGTGAACGCCTGCTCCTCGCCCTCGACCGAACACGGTCCTGCCATGATCGCGAGCTGCGGCCCGCCGATCGCGACGCGGCCCACCTGGACGATCGTGTCGTGCGGGCGGAACGCGCGGCTCGCCAGCTTGAACGGCCGCGGCAGCTTGCGCGTCGCCTCGACGCCCGGCCAGGTGGCGACGTCGGCCCAGTCGACCGAGGCCGTGTCGCCGACCGCGGCGATGCGCACCTGTCCCGCATGGTCGGTCCGGTGCACGGCGAGACCCGCCATGCGCAGTCGCGTCATGACGTCGTTCGCCACCGGTTCCGGCGCGCCGGACTGGAGCAGCACGAGCATGGTCGGTTTCGGCCCCCGAACAACGAAGCCCACGCCGGTCTGGCATGGGCTGGAAGATCACGCGGTGTGGTTCACGTCAGAGGGACGGCGCGATCTCCCGGCTTCGCCAGGCGAAGCCGTGCCAGCGCTCGTACCACGCCCCGACGAGAAAGTGCACGAAGGCCCTCCGCGTAAGTCCAAAGTGGCGACGAGCCTAGCATCGCGGCTTCGAGGGGGTCAATCTGCGCGCGAGGGCGACCACCTTCGTGTAGCGACGGCCGTCCACGGTGAGGCTGGCCCAGTAGGCGCCGGGCGCGGGGCGCCGGCCGGCGTCGTCGAGCCCGTCCCAGGCGAGGCTCGTGTGCCCCGCGGGGAACCAGCCGGCGGCGATCTCGCGCACGCGCCGGCCGCCGAGGTCGTAGAGCTCGAGCCGGGCCTGCGACAGCTGCGGCAGCTCGAAGTCGAAATGGCTCCCGGCCACGATCGGGTTCGGGCGCGCGCCCAGCAGGCGGACGGCCGCGGGGGCGCCCGGGTCGGTGACCGAGGTGGCGGTCACCGGCGTCATCGCGAACGCGCGGGCCTCGCCCATGAAGGTGCCTTCGCCGACGATCACGCCGTTGTCGTCGATGTCGGAGGCGCTCTGCAGCGCCCAGCCGGAGTTCGCCGGCAGCAGCGCGTTCAGGTCCACGAGCTGCCCCGAACGCCAGCGGAACGCGACGCTCTGGCCGTCCGCGCGGGTCGACCGCCCGACCACCTCGTCGTGCACGTTCAGCGCGAAGGCGGCGCTGTACCCGCCGCCGGCACTGCCGAGGTCCTTCATGACGCCGTCCTCCCACAGGAACGCGCGGCTCTCCGTGGGGCTCCAGCCCACCTGCGACCAGCCGCACAC
>CAZIXL010000579.1:0-2700 GCA_964542885.1 uncultured bacterium | reverse complement strand
CAGGCGCCGTTCACCATCCGGTAGAGCCCGAACGTCCCCGGGCCGACCGGGTTCACGCACTGCTCCAGGGAGAGAAGGTTGCCCTCCATGTCGGTCCAGAAGTAGCCGTCGGCGGCGTCCGCGCAGAGCGTGTAGCTGGAGTCGGGGCAGATCACCGTCGGACCGGTGACCGCGCACTGGGCCGACGCGGTGACCGCGTAGCCCGCGCATGCGACGGTGAGCAGAGCACCGTGCAGCGAAGAACGAAGCATGGACATCTCGCAGCCTCCCGCACCGGCCGAGCGGGCCCCACCCCACGCGAAGTCGCCAGCCGGCGTACCGCGCACGCGCGCGGCAGCGTCGCAAAGCATTGGAAGAAGTGCGCCACGCGGACGCCCCGCCGAATGCGCACGGCCCGCGCGTGCGGAATGCGAATTCGTGGCCGCGGCTCGGGGTTCTGGCGCAGGCACTCGCAAGAACGGGCCCTGCGCCCGCCGGAAACGGGTGATCGGGCGCAGTCGCGGCGCGGGGGGCGCGGCCCGCGAGCGCGATTCGCCCGGCAGCCCGATGCACGATGCCCGTGCGAAATCGGGCCTTGACCCCCATGGCACGGGACTCGACACTGCGCGGGCACCGGGCGGCCATCCCCGTGAGGCCTGCGATGCTCGCTCCCCTTCCCACGCTGCTGCTGGCCGCGGCCGCCGCCGCGGGCACGCTTCCGGACTCCGTCGCGCGCGATTCGACCGTGTCCCCGCGCATCGTGCGCACGCTCGAGCCCGTCGAGGTCGTCGGCGACCGGTTCTCGGACCTGCGCTCGATCGAGACGGTCCAGCACGTCTCCGCCGGCGAAATTCGGCAGCTCGCCGTGGACCGGCTCGTCGACGCCATCGGCACGCAGGCCGGCGTCGTCGTGACCGGCGAGGACCTGCACGTGCGCGGCGGGCGCACCGGCGAGCTGGTCACCACGATCGCCGGCGGGTCGCTCAACGAGCCGCGGCGCGGCACGCCCATGGAGGTGCCGCTCCTCGCGGTGCAGTCGGCCGATCTGCTCACGGGCGGCCTCGACGCCGATCACGAGGGCTCGCTCGCGGGCGAGCTGGACCTGGAGACCGTCACGCCGGGGCCGCGGCCCGCTGCGATCGTGCGCTGGCAGGGCGACGGCCTGCTCGACACCGGCTACGACGCCGCGCACGTGCGCGCGCCCGCGCCGATCGCCCGCACCGGGCTCGGGCTGGCGATCGCCGGCGAAGCCCGGCTCGACGACCTGGGCCTGCCGATCACCCGCTCGCGCGGGCGCACGAACATCCTCGGCGCCACCTTCGGCTGGCGGCAGGACAACCACCTGCTCGGCTGGGCGAAGCTCGCGCCGGTCCGCGGCCGCCAGCGGGCCTCGCTCGAAGTGCTCGTGAGCCGCGTCGTGCGCCAGCCGTACGATCCGATGTTCGATTACGACGGCTGGGTGTCGTTCACCCCATACCCGCCGGGGATCCTGCTCACCGGGCAGAAGGGCGACGACTCCTCCTTCCGCTACCGCGCCGGCGACCACGTGACCATGACCGAGGAGCGGCGCTTCGCCGCCATCGCCACGTTCGCGGGCGGCACCGCGCGCGCGCCGCAGCGCTTCGCGCTCGGCTGGACCCGCGAGTCCGCGCTCGAGTCCGTCGGCCTGCGCCACGACGACGGCTACGTCTACAAGGAGAACCGGCCGACCTTCGGGCCCTACGACTACCTGTGGGCGGACCCCTTCCATGCCTACGCGGGCGACGAGCCCTACTTTCGCGACACGGGCTCGTCGAAGTGGTTCGCCCGCGCCGACGCCTCGCGCCCCATCGGGCGCGCGCATCGCCTGCGCTTCGGCGCCGGCGCGTTCTACGAGTACGCGCGACTGGACGAGCTCGACGACTCCGAGCCCGCGATCGAGGGCGTGGACAAGCGCCGCACGTACTCCGCCTGGGCCCCGGGTTCGTTCGCGTACGTCCAGCACCGCTGGGAGTACAGCGGGCTCGTGTGGAACGCCGGGTTGCGCGTGAGCTCGTTCACTGCGGGGCCGCAGGCGCAGGGTGAGTTCAAGCTGCCCTTCCAGCGCACGGCGGCCGACGACGCATACCGCGCCCCGACGATCTGGTCGTGGGCGCCGCGGCTGGGGTTCTCCTACCCGATGTCGGACCGGGACGCGTTCTCGCTGTCGTACTCGCGCGTCTTCCAGGACCCGCCGCGCGACCTGCTCTACGACGACCGCATCCTCAACTATGACCGGCACCCGCTCGGCAACGGCCGCATGGTGCCGGCCGAGGTGATTTCGTACCAGATGGCGATCAAGCACGCACTCGACAGGCAGTGGTCGCTGCAGATCGCGGCGTTCTCCCGCGACCTGTACGCGCAGCCGGGCACACGGCTCATCGAGCCCATGGCCCAGTACTACCTGCTCCAGTACGCGAGTGAGGACGACGCCCACGCGAACGGCTTCGAATTGTCGGTCGCGCGCAACTGGGCCGGCCACCAGCAACTCGAACTGTCCTACACCTACATGAACGCGTGGGGCACGCAGTCGAACCTCGAAGGCATCGCCTACGGCACCAACCGCGGCGAGCGTCCCGTGCCCCTGGGCGAGCACCCGCTCGACTGGGACCAGCGCCACGCCATCGCCGGCACCCTGCTCGCCGAGTTGGGCCGCGACTGGCGGCTGTCGTGGAGCACCCGCGTGGCGAGCGGGCTGCCGTG
>CAZIXL010000578.1:0-2703 GCA_964542885.1 uncultured bacterium | reverse complement strand
CGCCTCGAGATCCAGGGCGAGAACCCGTTCCGCGTGCGCGCGTACCGCGAGGGCGGGCGCATCGTCGGCGCGCATCCCGAGGCCATGTCCGTGATCGCCGGCACGCCGGGCTCGCTCGAGGCCATCAAGGGGATCGGCAAAGACCTCGCCGCCAAGATCCGCGACCTGGTCACGACCGGCCGCACCGATCTGGACGACGAGCTGCGGAAGCAGATCCCCGACGAGGTCGTGGACTTCACCGAGTTGCAGGGCCTGGGGCCCAAGCGCGTGAAGACGCTGTTCGAAACGGTCGGCATCCGCGATCGCGCGGCGCTCGAGGCGGCCGCGAAGGCCGGCAAGCTGCGCGACCTGCCGGGCTTCGGCGAAAAGGTCGAGCAGAACGTGCTCAAGGCCCTCGCCACCGCCGCGCAGTGGTCGGGCCGCATGCTGCTCGCCGACGCGTGGCCGCTGGCGCACGCGCTCGCCGAGCGCGTCGCGGCCGTGAAAGGCGTGAAGCAGGTCGAGCTGGCCGGCTCGTTCCGCCGCCGCCGCGAGACCGTGGGCGACCTCGACCTGCTCGCGACCGGTGGCAGCGCGGAAGCCGTGATGGACGCGTTCGCGGGGCACGACTCGGTGGCCGAGGTGATCGGGCGCGGCGACACCAAGTGCAGCGTGCGGCTCAAGACCGGCCTGCAGGTGGACCTGCGCATCGTGCCGGCGGCCAGCTTCGGCGCGGCGCTGCTCTACTTCACGGGCTCCAAGGCGCACAACATCGAGCTGCGCAAGCTGGCGATCGAGAAGGGCTGGAGCCTGAACGAGTACGGGCTCACGAAGGGCGAGAAGGTCCTGGCCGGCCGCACCGAGGAAGACGTCTACGCGAAGCTGGGGCTGGCGTGGATCCCGCCCGAGCTGCGCGAGGCGAACGACGAGATCGCGCTGGCCCGCGAGGGCGCGCTGCCCGAACTGGTGACGCTCGAGGACCTGCGCGGCGACCTGCACATGCACACGACCCGCAGCGACGGGCGCGATTCGATCGACGCCATGGTCGAGGCCGCGCTGGCCCGCGGCTACGAGTACGTCGCGATCACCGAGCACTCGAAGGCGCTCGCGATGGCCAACGGCTTCGACGCCGCGCGCGTGCGCAAGTCCGTCGGCGAGATCGAGGCCGCGCGCGGGCGCCACAAGGGCATCCGCATCCTGCACGGGCTGGAGGTCGACATCCTGGGCGACGGCGCGCTCGACCTGGACGACGACACGCTCGCGATCCTCGACTGGGTGATCGTCTCGATCCACTCGAAGTTCGAGATGACGCCCGAGGCCGCGACGGCGCGCGCCGTGAAGGCCGTCTCGAACCCGTGGGTGCACGCGTTCGGCCACCCGAGCGGGCGGCTGATCGGCTCGCGCGAAGGCGTGCCGTTCGACATCGAGCAGGTGGCGGCGGCGGCGAAGAAGCACGGCGTCGCGATGGAGATCAACGCCTCGCCGGACCGGCTCGACCTGAACGACGTGCACGCGCGCGCGGCGAAGGCGAGGGGCTGCCGGTTCGTGATCGACACCGACGCCCACGCCACGGGCCAGCTCGAGAACCTCAAGTTCGGCGTCTTCCAGGCGCGCCGGGCGGGCCTCACGGCCGCCGACGTGCTGAACACCCAGGCCGGCGCGAAGCTCGCGAAGACGATCCGCCGCCCGCGCTGAGGCCCGCGGCGGGCGGCGCCTGTGAGGCCCGGCAGGCACCGCCGCCGCGCCCGGCGATCCCGGCCCCGCTGCCCCGGCGAGCGACCCGCCACACGTTCCCGACTCGCTCCGCGCGCGCTGACCGCCAGTTGCGCCGGTGCGCGCCCCCGGTGCGGCGAGCCCGCCGTCTCAAGTCGGCCCCCGCCCGACCGAGAATCCACGCGGTGGGGCGGCCCTTCCCACCCATCCGCTCGCCGGCCCCCTGCCGGCGGCGGGCACGCCGCATCCTGTCCGATCGCTCGGGGACCACCCTTGCACACTCCAGGCGCCAGCTCGATCTTCGGTTCCGCTCCTCCGGCGGTCACGCCCGAGCACGAAGCGCGCATTCGCACCCGGGCCGACGCCGAGATGGCGCAGCGTTCGGTGCCGGCGGCGCTCGTCTACCCGCTGGCCATGGCCGGCATGGGCGTCATGACGCCGCTGGGCCACGAGCATCCGACGCTCTTCTGGTCGTCGTTCTGGGTGCTGACCGCGATCACCGCCTGGCGGGAGTTCCTGGCGCTCCAGTTCGAGACGTTCTACGCGCGCCACCCGAAGGCCTGGACCCGGGCGTTCGTCGCGTCGGCGCTGCTCCACGGCTTCGCGTTCGGCGTGACGAACGCGCTGATCGTGGTGAACTACTCGACGAGTGCCGTCTCGTTCGTGGCCCTGCTCTCGGTCAACAGCCTCGCGGCCGGCGCGCTGACGTCGCTCGCGTCCCGCAAGTGGCTCTTCCCCATCTTCCTGGCGCTGGTGTGCGGGCCGTCGACGGTGCCGCTGTTCACGATGGGCTGGCCGCTCGGCGAAGCGTTCGGCGTGCTGGTGATCGTGTTCGTGTTCTTCCTGTCGCTGTTCGGGCGCCAGATCCACGGCATCTGGCACCGCTCGGTGCACGGCTACCTGCTGCTCGAGGACCGCACGCGCGAGCTCGAGGCCGCGCGCGAGGCCGCGGTCGCGGCGAGCCGGGCCAAGTCCGAGTTCCTCGCCAACATGAGCCACGAGATCCGCACG
>CAZIXL010000577.1:0-2720 GCA_964542885.1 uncultured bacterium | reverse complement strand
CACGACCCCCTTCCGGAGGTAGCCCCATGCGTTTCCGTCCGTGGTTCCTCGTCCCCGCGCTCGCCGCGCTCGTGCTCGCACCGCCGCTGGCGGCACACGCCGCGCCCGCCACGAGTGCGACGACGTCCGCGCGGACGCCCGCCGCGAAGTCGATGGCGAAGCCGGCCGCGACGACGGCGACCCCCGCGGTCACCTCGAAGCCCGGGGCGCCGTCGCCCTCGGGGCCTTCGCACCCCAAGCCGCTCCCGCCGGCCCCGACGACCACGCCGGGCACGCACCCCACGGGACCGGTGCACCACCCCTCGCTGCTCGACCTCAACGCCGCGACGGCACCCGAGCTCGAGAAGCTGCCCGGCATCGGCCAGGCCATCGCCGCGAAGATCGTCGCCGGACGCCCGTTCAAGTCGAAGAGCGAACTGCTCTCGCGCGGGCTCGTCAACCAGGACCAGTACTCGAAGCTGTCGCCCTACGTGATCGCGAAGCAGGCGACGGCGGCCGCCACGCAGAAGTAACCGCGCCGCGCACGCGGCTCGATTTCGAACAACCCGGGTCCCGCCGAATGGAGGGCACGGCCGACCCGATCCACCGCCCTCCGAACAGGAGAGTCCCATGAAGCGCCGTCTGTCGCTGCTCCTCGCCGTCGTCTTCGCCGCCGCGATCACCGTCCCCGTCGTCGCCCTCGCGGAGGACGCGCCGCAGTCCCCGCCGGCCTCGACCGCGCCGGCCAAGCCCGCGACCGGGAAGGCCAAGGTCCACCACAAGGCCGCCCACAAGATGAAGAAGGCGGCCGTGAAGAAGGAAGTGAAGAAGGACGAGACGAAGAAGGACGACTCGGGCAAGGAGGGCTCGCAGAAGTAGCTCTCCCCCGACGGGCGGACGGGAGTGGGGCCCGCCGCCCGTTCGATCGCACGACGCCGCCGCGGGGCAGTCCGCGGCGGCGTTCGTGCCTGCGGCGGGGTGTCCGGCGCCGCGCGCTACAGCTCGCGCGCGTTGAACGTGTCGCCCTGGCGCATGTCCCCGGTCTCGAAGCCGCGCTTGAACCAGCGCAGGCGCTGCGCCGAGGTGCCGTGCGTGAACGACTCGGGCACCACGTAACCCTGCGCCTCCATCTGCAGGCGGTCGTCGCCGATCGCCGTCGCGGCGCGCAGGGCTTCTTCGATGTCGCCGGGCTCGAGGATCTTCTGCATCGCCTGCGCGTGGTGCGCCCACACGCCGGCCAGGAAGTCGGCCTGCAGTTCGAGGCGCACCGACAGGTCGTTGTACTCGGCCTCGGACAGGCGCGCGCGCGCCCGGTGCACGCGGTCCGAGATCCCGAGCAGGTTCTGCACGTGGTGCCCCACTTCGTGGGCGATCACGTAGGCCTGGGCGAAATCCCCGGGCGCGCCGAAGCGGCGCGACAACTCGTCGAAGAACGCGGTGTCGAGGTAGACCTTCGAGTCGCCCGGGCAGTAGAACGGCCCCACGGCCGCGTTCGCCATGCCGCAGGCCGACTGCACCTGGCCCGTGAACATCACGAGGTGCGGCTCCGCGTAGGTGCGCCCGCTCTCGGCGAACAGCTCGCCCCAGACGTTCTCGGTGTCCTTGAGCACGACCGAGACGAACTCGAGCGACTCGTCGTTCGCGCCCGGCTGCGCCGGGCCCGCCGCCGGCGGCGCCTGCGTGCTCAACTCCTGCTGGAGCTGCAGGAACTGCCGCGGGTCGCCGCCCAGCAGCACGAACGCCAGCAGCAGGACGATGCCGCCGAGCCCGCCGCCGATGGCGAGCCCCCCCGGGCGCGCGCCGCGCCGGTCTTCCACGTTGTCGCTGCGTTCACGGCCCTTCCAGCGCATGTCCCCTCCGGGGTGGCCGGCCTGCCGGGGCCGGCGAGAGGGCGCGAACGCTAGCCGCTGGGGTGCGGACGCTTCAAGTGCACGCTGCGTCGGGGCCCGGGCGGGCTCAATGCGACGCCAGCATCGCCTCGAGCCGCGACTCGACGTCCGCGTGCAGCGTCGGCGGCGCCCCGTAGAAGACCTTCTCGGTGCGCCCGTCCGGGCGGAACAGGAACAGCGTCGGCACCGCGCCCAGGTCCCCGAACGCGCGCACCACGTGCGGCTGGCCCATGGCGAAGGGAACGGGATGCGCGAGCGCGGCGGTGAGCCGGCGCACCTCGGCCTCGTCCGACTCGACGGCGATCGCGACGATCGCGGCGCGGTCGCCCCAGCGCTGGCGCACGCTGCCGAGCCACGCGAGCGTGCCCCGGCAGGGCGGGCACCAGGTGGCCCAGAACTCGACGATCACCGGCCGGCCCGCGAGCGCGGCGCTGGCCACGGGCTTCCCGTCCAGACCGGTGAGCGTGAAGCCGGGCAGCGCCGCGATCTCGGACGGCTTCGCGACCGCCGCGTGCGCGCGGGCCTCGTCGGTGCGCCCGGCCAGCTCGAGCCGGATCATGCGTGCGAGGTCGGCGCGGAAGCGCTCGTGGCTCGCGGCGCTGCGCAGCGGCGCGTAGCGGCCGCCCTCGCCGCCCTCGCGGCCGTAGAAGCCGAAGTCGTTCGGCGTCGCGACCAGCACGCTGTCGACGAAGATGGCCGGGTAGCGCGCGACCCCGAAGCGCTCGGCGAGCTTCGAGTCGCCGTAGTCCTCCTCGACGAAGCGGGCCCTGCCGCCGAACTCCTGCACCACCGATTGCGCCAGCAGACCTGCCGGGTCGGAGAGGTTTCACGTGTAGGGCCATCGGACGAGCG
>CAZIXL010000576.1:0-2723 GCA_964542885.1 uncultured bacterium | reverse complement strand
CCAAGGAAATGGGTTGGACCCGTGAGTTGATGCCGGAGGAAGCCGCCGAAGCGGAAAAACGCATCGAGGAGATGAACCGCATTTGCGAGGAGGCATTGAACGCGCCTGAACCTGAACCCGACCCGCACGGGGCTGCTCGACGTGATCGCCGCGATGGGCGCCCCGGTCGAGTTCGCGAACCGGCGCGAGTCGGCCGGCGAGCCCGTGGGCGACGTGACGGTGCGCGGTCCCGGGCGGCTGCGCGCGTTCGACGTGCCGCCCGGGTGGGTGCCGCGGCTGGTGGACGAGGTGCCCGCATGGGTCGTGCTGGCGTGCGCGGCGGGCGGCACCTCGCGCGTCACCGGTGCCGCCGAGCTGCGGGTCAAGGAGAGCGACCGCATCGTGGCGCTCGCGCGCAACCTCGCGCGTGTCGGGATCGTGGCGCGCGAGCTCCCCGACGGCCTCGAGGTCGAGGGCGGCCGGCCGCACGGCGCCGCGATCGAGGCGCACCTCGACCACCGCGTGGTGATGGCCTTCGCGGCCCTGGGGACGCTCGCCGACGCGCCGGTCACGTTCGACGACGTCTCGAGCGTCGCGACGTCCTACCCCGGCTTCTGGGACGACCTCGCGGCGCTGGGAGCGGCGGTGGGACGGGAGGGCGCGTGAGCTTCGTCGTGACCATCGACGGCCCCTCCGCGGCCGGCAAGAGCACGACCGCACGCGCCGTGGCCGAGCGGCTCGGGTTCCTCTACCTCGACACGGGCGCCTTCTACCGCGCGCTCGCGCTCAAGGCGCTGCGCGAGGGCGTGCGCCCGGACGACCCGGAATCTCTCGCGCGCCTGGCGGGGGCGACGGCCATCGAGTGCACCGGCTCGCCGTCGGCGGCGCACGTCTTCCTGGACGGCGCGGACGTCTCGAGCGAGATCCGCACGCCCGAGGTGAGCGAGATGTCCTCACGGATCGCCGCCGTACCCGCCGTGAGGCGGTACATGGTCACCTGGCAGCGTGCGCTGCGGCAGAAGGGGCCGCTCGTCGGCGAAGGGCGCGACCTCGGGACGGTGGTGTTCCCGGACGCCGAGGTGAAGCTCTACCTCGACGCCGATCTCGAGACACGGGCGCGCCGGCGGCTGCGGGAGATGCACTCGCGGGGCATCGCGGTCACGCTGGAGGCCGTCCAGCAGGACCTGGCGCGGCGGGACGAGCGCGACCGCACCCGCTCGGACAGCCCCCTGCGTCCGGCCGAAGGTGCCCGGGTGCTGGACACTTCCGGGCTCGAGCTCGAGGAACAGGTGAGGGCGGTCCTCGACCTGGTCACCGCCAGCCCGGGTTGCCCGGCGCCCCCTCGAACGGGGTAGACTCGCGCGCCCGGCCGGCCGATGCCACGCCCCGGCGCCCCGTGACGGGGGCCGCCCGGATGGCCCGGAGCGGGCCGGGGCCGCTAGGAGATTCCTTGGGACTGCTCTATAGTGCGACGCGTTCTGTCGTCGGCGGCCTCGTATGGGCCGCCAGCGGTTGGGAGGTCCGGGGCCGGGAGCACGTCCCGAAGTCGGGCGGGCTCATCGTCGCCTCGAACCACGTGTCGTACCTCGACCCGCCGCTGGTCGGCACCGCCGCGGTGCGGGAACTGCATTTCCTCGCCAAGGAGGAACTGTTCCGCCCGCCCGTGTTCGGGTCGCTCATCCGCGCGTACAACGCCATTCCGATCCGGCGGGGTGTCGCGGACCTGAGCGGGCTTTCGAAGGCCATCGACGTCCTGCGCTCCGGGCAGGCGATGATCATGTTCCCGGAGGGCACCCGGAGTCGCGACGGGCAGCTTCGCGCGGCGCGCCCGGGTATCGGCATGCTCGCGGTCGGCACGGACGCGCTGATCGTTCCCTGTTCGATCCTCGGAAGTGACCGCCCGGGTGGCTGGCTCACCCGGCGGACGAAACTGCGCGTCTGGTTCGGCCCGGCGCGCAGCTGGAAGGACCTGGCGGGTCCGCAGGCGGACCTCCCGCCCGGCCGCGCCCTGTACCAGGGCGTCGGCGACGGGGTGATGCGGGAGATCGCGGCGCTGCGGGCGGACCAGTTGAAATCGGCTTCACGCGGAGCGGCCTAGCCGCCCGCATATTCCATATCGCAGGAGGCTTCTGTCCCCATGCTGGAAACCACCGAAACCAACCCCACCCCCGCGCCGGTCCGGCGGGCACCCCCGCTGCCGCTCGTCCCGCTGAACTACGAGGACGAAGAAGAGCTCACACTCGAACAGCGGCAGGAGATGTTCGGGCAGTACGAAGAGTCCATGCGCTCCATCGGCGAGGGCGAGATCGTGCGCGGCACGGTCCTGTCCATCGACGACAAGGACGTGCTCGTGGACGTCGGGTTCAAGAGCGAGGGCATCATCTCGCTCTCCGAGTTCCCCGACCCGAGCAGCATCAAGGTCGGTGACGTCCTCGAGGTCTTCCTCGAGAAGATGGAGAACCAGGACGGGCTCGTCGTCCTGTCCAAGCAGCGCGCCGACTTCGTGCGCGTCTGGGATCGCGTGAAGGAGGCCCACGACAACGGCCAGGTCGTCGAGGGCAAGCTCATTCGCAAGATCAAGGGTGGCGTGGTCGTGGACCTGTACGGCGTCGAGGCGTTCCTCCCCGGATCGCAGATCGCGCTGCGCCAGGTGCAGAACGTGGACGCCCTGCTGGGACAGACGGTTTCCGTCAAGATCATCAAGCTCAACAAGCGCCGCCGGAACATCGTGGTGTCGCGCCGCG
>CAZIXL010000575.1:0-2731 GCA_964542885.1 uncultured bacterium | reverse complement strand
CGCTGCGCTCGCTCGCGTGTCGGCCGAGCGCCGGCTGGGTGGGGGTGCGTGGGGCCGCTGCGCTCGCTCGCATGCGGGCCGAGCGCGGCTCCTCGGGCCGGCGGCCGAACGTCGTTTGCGCGTGTCGGGCCGGGCCGGGGCTTGTATATTACCTACCAGTTATGTAACTGGGAGGTGATCATGACCGATCGCAGTCGGCTCGACGCCACGTTCGCCGCGCTCGCCGATCCCACGCGGCGGGGGATCCTCGCCCGGCTCGCGAAGGGCGAGGCGTCCGTGGCCGAGCTGGCGGAGCCGTTCGACCTGTCGCAGCCGGCGATCTCGAAGCACCTGCGGGTGCTGGAGGAAGCCGGACTCGTTCGGGCCGGCCGCGAGGCCCAGCGCCGGCCGCGACGGCTCGACCCGGAGCCGCTCGCGGAAGCCGCCGAGTGGATCGAAAGCAACCGCAGCGCGTGGGAAGCGAACTTCGCGCGCCTCGACCAGGTGCTGCACCAGATGAAGCGAGCCGCGGCGCGCCGCCGCCGGACCCCGAACCGGAGGAACCCGTGACCCACCACCGCACCCTGTCCGTCTCCGCGCGTGGCGAGCGCGAGCTCGTCATGATCCGCGACTTCGACGCGTCGCCCGCGCAGGTGTTCGAGGCGTACACCGACCCCGCGCTCGTTCGCCGCTGGCTGGTGGGGCTCGACGGCTGGACGATGACCACGTGCGAGATCGACCTGCGCGTCGGGGGGGCCTATCGCTACGAATGGCGGCACACCGGCGGCGACGCGATGGCGATGGGCGGCACGTTCCGCGTCGTGGAGCGGCCGACGCGCGTCGTGTTCACCGAACGATTCGAGCCGGCGTGGTACGAAGGCGAGGCGGTGAACACGATCTCGTTCGAAGCGGTCGGGACGCGTACCCGCGTGACCCAGGTCACGGAGTACACCCGTTCGGAGGATCGTGACAACGCGATGCACTCCGGGGCGGACGGCGTCGAGCACGGCATGAAGAGGCTCGACCAGATCTTCGCCGGGGCCTGAAGCCTGCCGCGCGGCTTCGTGCCGCACGACGACTCGAACGGCGGCCGGACTCAGTCCAGGAACCCCTCGCGCTTGAGCGTCTGGGACCATTCGTCGGCGGGATCGGCGGCGATGGCGCGGCCGGCCCAGAAGCGGGCCTCGGGTTCGCGGCCGACGTCGCGCAGGACGTGGGCGCGGTCGTAGAGCGCGGCGCCGTACTCGGCGTCGAGCGAGTCGACCATCGCGAACTCGGCGATGGCCTGCAGGCGCAGGGCGCGGGCCTGCCAGGGTTCGGGCGTGGCGTCGGCCTGCAGCGCCAGCGCGACACCGGCGCCGAGGCGGCCCTCGCCGTAGTGCGGCGCCAGCTCGCAGGCGCGGCGGTAGAGCGAAGCGGCACGGGCGTAGTCGCGCGCCACCAGGTCGAGCGCGGCGCGGGCGGCCAGCACGCGCGCGTCCCCGCCGTGGTGCACGTCGCGCAGGCGCTCGCGCGCCTCCGTGACCAGCCGCAGCACGTCGTCGCCGGTCGGCTGGTTGGCGGGCTCGCCGCCGAGCAGCGCCGAGCGCCAGCGCAGGACGTCGGTGCGCACCGTCACGCGGCCGGCCAGCTCGGCGGCGGTCGCGCGCACGGCGGGATCGTCGGGCAGGCCGTGCGGGTGCTTGCGCGGCATGACGAGCGAGAAGACCGCCACGACCAGCAGCAGCACGAGCGCCGCCACGAACGTGATGACCGGCAGGAGGCGCCAGCGCAGGCGCTTCTCGATCTCGGCGACCGGTGGTGGGAGCGGGACTTCGGTCATGGTGCCGGAAGATACGGGAGAGCGGTGGCGGGCGGCCAACGCGGCGACGGCGCACGTGCCCGGCGCGCCGGGACCGGGGCTCAGCGCTTCGCCGGCGCGGCGGCGGCCTTGCGCGCGATCTCGGCGTTCTTCGTCGCCGTCGCGCGCAGCTCGTCGGTGGTCGCCAGGTCGCGCGCGCGCTCGAACGCGGCGGCGGCCTCGGCCCAGTCCTTCCGGTCGAACGCCTTCCGGCCGCGCTCGAACTCGAGCATGCCGGCCAGCTCGGCGACGCGCTTCGTCGCCTGCTCGCGGAGCTTCGCGTCGCCGGCCGAATCGCGAACCGCCGCGAACGCATCGCGCGCCTTTTCGAGCTCGCGGGCGTTCAGCGCGCGCACCCCCGCGTTGTAGCGGTCCACGAACCGCTGCTGCGCCCGCGCGTCGGCCAGCTGCGTGCGCAGCGAGCGCACCGCGGCCAGCGTGCGGTCGTCGGCGGACGTGCGCTCGGTGCGATCGAGCAGCCGCTCCAGCTCGTCGTAGCGGCCGTCGCGCGCGAGCGCGGCCGACGAGTCGCGGAACGCGTCGAACGCGAGCGCGGCCCCGGTGAACTGCCCCAGCTCGCGGTTCTGCGCGAGCCCCTCGTGCTTCGCGAGCACCTCGCGGGCGCGCGCGGCCTGGCCGGTGTGGCTGAGCGCGGCCGCCCACGCCGAGGCCACGGGCCCGTCGGTCGGCAGCGCCGTCGCGGCCTCCTCGAGCGCGCGCATCGCGGCGGGCGTGAGGCGGTTCGAGGCGAGTGCGGCGCGGCCGTACCAGCCGAGCGCGACGGCGTCGGCGGGATCGCGCGCGACGCTGCGCTGCAGCACGCCGAAAGCCTCGCCCGCGAGCGCGGCGGCGCGCGCGCCGCCGCCCACGGCCTCGACCAGCAGGCCGCCGCCCGCCGCCGAGAGCGCGAGC
>CAZIXL010000574.1:0-2734 GCA_964542885.1 uncultured bacterium | reverse complement strand
CTGGCTGGCCACGACGCTGTCGGGCTTGGCGAGGGTGTCGGCGTTCTGCCGCGCGTAGACCTCGTTCAGGAAGTGGTTGAGCGACGTGAGGTCGCTCGCGTCCGGCGGCGTGATCTCGGTCCGCGTCGCGCGCGTCCACAGGTTGCCGCCCAGCTCGAAGTTGCCGGAGTGGATCCGCACGCGGCTGTTGAGCGAGCTGCCGCGCTCCTTGCGCTCGAGCAGCTTGCCGCGGCCGGTGAGCGGAATCGCTCCGACACCCGCCGAGATCGTGAAGTACCAGGTCTCCTCGGACTTCGACAGCCAGCCGCGCCCGTCGACGCCGTACTCGACCGCGTCGCCGAGCCGGCCGACGAGCGACGCCTGGCCGACGTTGTACGGCCGCTTCTCGCGGCGCTCGGCCGAGTAGCGGTCGCCGGTGTTCGAGCCCTTGATGCGCTGTTCGTAGGTGTCGAGCCCGAGCGCGAGCGTCGAACGCCCGCCGACCGGGTACGACAGGCCGGCGCCGAGGCCGCTCGTGTTCACGCGGTACTCGTCCGGCACGAAGAAGTAGGGCGGCGTGACGGTCGTGCCGTCGAGCGAGAGGAAGTCGCCATTCGCGTTGCGCGTGATGGTCCGGTACTCGTCCTTCTGGTGCTCGCCACCGAAGCGCATGCGCAGCGCGTAGCGGAGCTTGCCCGAGCCGAAGTGCGGCACGATGCCGTTGAGGATCGGCATGACTTCGGGGAGCCCCACCGCGCGGCGGAGTTCGAGGTCCTGCGAGTAGGGCGTGTCGCGGCGGACGCTGTTGACCGTCCCGACGGCGCCGTAGGCGAGGCCGCGGCGGTCGCGGTAGAAGCCCTCGAACTGCAGGCTCGTCACGCGGCCGGCGAGGTCCTGCCTGCCGAGGCCCGTCAGCGGGGAGTCGTGCGTCCCCGAAACCGAACCCGTCTCGGGCCGCAGGTCGAGCGTCCCGACGGTGTCCTCGGCGAAGATCCCGAGCGGGCTGCCGGCGAAGTCCCAGAGCGTGAGGTGGTTGTCGCGGTCGGGAATGACGAGCGAAAGCCCGCCCATGCCCAGGAGCCGGGGGCTGCGCGCGACGTCGGACTCGAGGTCCGCCGAGCGCACGACCGGATCGTAGAACTGCGCACGAGCCACGGGAGCACCACAGGTCGCGGCCGCGAACACGAGGCAGAACACGTTCGACAGAACCCTGCGGTTAGGGCTCATGGTTTTCCTTTCAACCGATGACGAAGGCACAGGCGTCGCCGCGCGAAAGGCATGCGGGCCCGCCGTCCGGGTTGGTCGCGCACGGTCAACGAAGGGTGCGGAACACGGGAGCGGGATACTAGGGACGGCCGCGCGAGAGTGTCAACGTGGAACTCCCCCGCCGGCGGGCGTTTGCGCCGGCCGGTCCGCGCGGGCCCGAGACGAAGGGGCTCCCGGCGAGCCAGAAGCGCCACGCGTGCTCGGTGCCCACGCGGATGCCGATACGCGGCCCGGCGAGCACGCGGCGTCCCTCCCGCTCCGGCGCCCGGTCGAGCACGCGCAACGGCCCGCGCACCAGGTCCAGGCCGTCGTGGGCTCGCGTCAGGCCCAGCGCCTGCGCGACGCAGCCGGGGCCGCGCATCAGCCGGAGGTCCTCTTCGGTCCCCCGTCGCGCCCGCGCGACGCCGAGCCCCTCGAGCGGTTCGAGCGCGCGCACGAGCACGGCGGCTGCGACCCCCTCGCGCTCGCACACCACGTTCAGGCAGTGGTGCATGCCGTAGGTGAAGTACACGTAGGCGTGCCCGGGCGGCCCGAACATGACGCGGTTCCGCGTCGTCTGCCCGCGGAACGCGTGGCTCGCCGGGTCGCGTGCGCCGCGATAGGCCTCGACCTCGACGATGCGCCCGCTCACCCGGCCCGGCGGCAGGTCGCACATGAGCACGCGGCCCAGCAGCGCGCGCGCCACGACCAGCGCGCCGCGCGCGTAGAACGCCCGCGGCAGCGCGCGCGGTCCGGCGGCGTGGCTCAGTGGCCCTTCGCCTCGCCCACGCCGAGCCGGCGGAGCGGCTCCATCATCATGGCCTGGATCTCGGCGAGGCGTTCCGCCGTGCGGGCCTCGAAGCGCACGACCACGACGGGCTGCGTGTTCGACGCGCGCACGAGTCCCCAGCCGTCGCCGAACTCGACGCGCGCCCCGTCGATGTCCACGACGCGGTACTGGCCCGAGAACTCCCGCTTCAGCGCCTCGGGGATCTCGAACTTGCGCTCCTCGGGGCACTCCAGGCGCGTCTCGGGAGTCGCGTGGTACTGCGGCAGGCTCGCGACCAGTTCGTCGAGCGTCCTGCCCGTCGACGCCACCCAGCGCAGCAGCCGGCCGGCGGCGAAGAGCGCGTCGTCGAAGCCGAAGTAACCCTCGCTGAAGAACATGTGCCCGCTCATCTCGCCGGCGATCGGCGCGCCGGTCTCCTGCAGCTTCTTCTTGATGAGCGAGTGACCGGTCTTCCACATGGTCGGCTTGCCGCCGTGCGCGGCGATGTCCTCGGCGAGGCCCTGCGAGCACTTCACGTCGAAGATGATCTCGGCGCCGGGCACGCGCGTGAACACGTCGCGCGCGAACAGCGCGAGCAGCTGGTCGCCCCACACGATGCGGCCGCTGCCCGTGATCGCGCCGATGCGGTCGGCGTCGCCGTCGAAGCCGATGCCGAGGTCGGCGCCGGTCTCGGCGACCTTCTTCTGCAGGTCCACGAGCAGCGCGGGCACGGTCGGGTCC
>CAZIXL010000573.1:0-2736 GCA_964542885.1 uncultured bacterium | reverse complement strand
CCCCGAGCGGGCCAGGGCCTCGCTCCACGCGGGGCCGGCGGCCGCGGGCGCGCCGCGGAAGCGCCGCTCGAAGAGCCGCGTCCAGGCACCCGCGACCACCGGCAGCGCGAGCGCCCCCAGCACGAGCCCGGCGTCGCGCGCCAGCGCGGGCAGGCGATGGTAGAGGCCCGGGTAGCGCAGCGCCGCATCCCCCTCGAGCGCGCGCAGCAGCGGGGCCATGAACCACGAGAGCAGCGGGTGCGCGGCCCACGCGCAGGCCGCGACCGCCAGCGCGTGCAGGCCGAAGAGCACGGCCCACGCCCCCCACACCGCGCCCGAGCGGCAGGCCCGCAGCGATTCGAACAGGCACTGCCAGCCGAACGCGACGCGCTCGAAGGCGTTCACGGGGACCTGGTCGCGGCGGAGTCCGCCCGCGCGAACAACCCGGGCAGCTCGCGGGCCACGCGCGAAGCGAACGAGCGCACGCGGGCCGTCGCCCCCTCGAGCCCGTCGTCGCGGAGCACGCTCTCGACGCGCACGAACGCGCCCCACGAACGGTTGTCGAGCACGCCGAGCATGGCCATGCGCGAGCGGAACGCGCCCGCGTCGGCGGTCGAGAGCCCGCGCGTCGTCCACCAGTACCAGACGAGCCGGTCCTCGTGGTCGGACTCGGCGAGGAAGGTGTTCACGGGCAGCCCGCCCGGCGAGCCGTCGTCCACGCGCGCGCGGCCGGGCTCGTCGATGTCGTAGCCCTGGGACGTGTAGCAGAGCTGCGGGTCGTGCGCGCCGTAGCGCCGGTTCTGGTGGTAGACGACGCACAGCCACACCGAGCTGTCGGCGCTCGCGTACCGCCGGATCAGCAGGTCGTCCGCGCGCAGTTCCTCGACCACCGCGTCCTCGAAATGCGAGTCGGTGCCCACCCAGTCGCCGAAGCGGTGCGGGACCGCGCGCAGGATGCCGTGCCCCGCGGCCAGGTCGACCGGCGGGGTGAGCAGCACCGCGGCGGCGGTCAGGCCCAGCATCAGCACGGCGGCGGCGAAGGTCTTCACGCGTCCTCCCCCGCCGGCTTCGGCGTGAGCCAGGAGCGCAGCCCGAGCAGGGCCGCCAGCGCGACGGCGTAGACGACGTAGCCGGTCATGTCGTGGAACGTGCCCGACGCCCACAGGACGCCGCGCCGGTCCGCGGCGAGGATCACCAGGAGCAGGCGCGCCGCGTTGCCGAGGATCGCGATGGGCACGACCGACACGAGCACCAGCGCGCGGCGCCAGAAGCCGCCCGGCTGGAAGTAGGCGAAGAGCGTCCCGGTGGCGAGCAGCGCGAGCAGCGAGCGCAGGCCGCTGCACGGGTTCTCGACGCGCAGCTCGCCCGACGCCAGGTGGATCGACATGCCGTCGCGGACGAGGTGCACGCCGAGCACCTTCGCCGCGGCGACCGAGGCGCCGACCGAGAGCTGCTTGAGCGCGAAGCTGAGCGTGTTCATCACGATCGGCGGGAACGTGAGCATGAAGCCCAGGTAGCCGATCGGCAGCGCGAGCTGGCGCGTGATCGCGCCGCCGAAGAACGCGAGCGCGAGCCCGTAAAGGAGCGGCAGCAGTGCCCAGCCCTGCAGTGCGAACACGTCGGCGCGCACGCCCACGACCTGCATCCCGCAGCCCAGCGCGACCAGCGCCAGCCCGCGCACGTCCGGCTTCGCGGCGAGCGCGCGCAGGCGGTCGCGGCGCAGCCACACCAGCACCAGCGAGGTCGCGGGCACGAGGGGGCCGTGCGAGTAGTTGTCGTTGGTCGCCCACGTCTGCGCGAGCATGCCGAGCGTGCGGTGCCACGCGAGCGCGACGAGCGCCACGATCACCGCGGCCCGGAGCCAGGCCCCGGCGCGGCCGGCGGCCGGCGCGGCCGCGACCGGCGCGCTCACTTCACGCCCCGCATGGTGAACAGCGTCGCCGCCGTGCGCAGCAGGATGGCCGCGTCGAACGCGGGCGACATCCGGTCGAGGTATTCACGGTCGTAGGCCACTTTCCGCTCCATCGGGATCTCGTCGCGGCCGTTCACCTGCGCCCAGCCGGTCAGGCCCGGACGCAACGCGTCCACGCCCTGCGCCTGGCGCATCGCCACCAGATCGTGCTGGTTGTACAACGCCGGGCGCGGCCCGACCAGCGTCATGTCGCCCTTGAGGATGTTCCAGAGCTGCGGCAGCTCGTCGAGGCTCGTGCGGCGCAGGAACGCGCCGAACCGGGTGACCGTGACGCGCCCGGGCTCGACCAGGTGCGTGGCCAGGTCCGGCGTGCCGACTGCCATGCTGCGGAACTTGACGAGCACGAACTCCGACGAGCCGCGCCCCACGCGGCGCTGGCGGAAGAGCGCCGGCCCGGGCGACTCGAGGCGGATCGCGATCGCGATCACCAGCATGAGGGGCCAGGCGACGAGCAGGCCGAGGCCGGCGAGCACGACGTCGAGCAGGCGCTTGACGAACGCGTAGGCGCCCGTCGGCAGCGGCGCGACGCCGCGGCCGTGGACCTCGCGGTGCGCCTCGGCGAGCACCTCGACCAGCCGCTCGCCCAGGGCCCTGCGCGAATGGCGCCGCTCCACGAATGCGGGCCCCGCGGCGGCCAGCCGCGCGGCGAGCGCCGGGTCGTCGCGCAGCGCGCGCACCGCCCCGGCGATCGCCGCGGCGTTCTCGGGCTCGACCACCAGGCCGCCCCCCGAGGCCTCGACCACGGCCGCCGCGTCCCCGCCCACGGCGGCGATCACGGGGCAGCC
>CAZIXL010000572.1:0-2736 GCA_964542885.1 uncultured bacterium | reverse complement strand
TCGGCATCCAGGGCGGCCTCACGGGCTCGCTCTTCCGCGAGTTCGCGTTCACGCTGGCCGGCGCGGTGCTGATCTCGGGATTCGTCGCGCTGACGCTCTCGCCCATGATGGGCTCGCGGCTGCTGCGCGAGGGCGACATCGAGCGCGGCTTCGCCGGCTGGGTGAACCACCGGTTCGAGGGCCTGCGGCAGGGCTACATGGCGACGCTCGAGCGCTCGCTGAAGCAGCGCAACGTGCTGCTCGTGCTGTGGGCGATCGTCGTCCTGCTGGCCGTGCCCTTCTACATGTTCTCGCAGCGCGAGCTGGCGCCGCCCGAGGACCAGGGCGTGGTGTTCGGCATCGTGCAGGGCTCGCCCAACGCGACGCTCGACGGCACCCGCATGTTCACGACGCGCATGTACGACGTCTTCCACTCGATTCCCGAGCACAAGAACGTCTTCCAGATCACCAATCCCGGCGGCGGCTTCTGCGGCATGACCACGAAGCCGTGGAGCGAGCGCCACCGCGGCATCCAGCAGATCCAGCTCTCGGCCGCCGGTGGCATGTCCAGGATCCCGGGCATCCGGGCGATCACGCTCGTGCCGCCGTCGCTTCCCGGCGGTGGCAGCTTCCCGGTCGACCTCGTCATCGCCTCGACGGCCGAACCCGAGCAGCTGGCGGCGATCGCGAACCAGCTCGTCCAGAAGGCGTACGCGAGCGGCAAGTTCATGTACGTCGACACCGACCTCAAGTTCGACCAGCCGCAGGCCGAGGTCGTGTTCGATCGCGACAAGGTGCGCTCGCTGGGCGTGGACCTGAGCCGCGCCGGCCAGGACCTGTCGGTCATGC
Source organism: uncultured bacterium (assembly GCA_964542885.1). Lineage (GTDB taxonomy): Bacteria > Eisenbacteria > RBG-16-71-46 > RBG-16-71-46 > RBG-16-71-46 > CAIXRL01. The sequence goes on along the minus strand of CAZIXL010000572.1, from coordinate 1,908 downwards.
TGGGCGGCAACTTCGTCAACCGGTTCAGCGTCCAGGGCCGCAGCTACAAGGTCATCCCGCAGATCAAGCGCGTGGACCGGCTCACGCCCCAGCAGCTCGAGTCGATCTACGTGAGCGGCCCCAACAACTCGCTGGTGCCGCTCTCGACGTTCGCCACGATCCAGACCAGCACGCAGCCGCGCTCGCTCAACCGCTTCCAGCAGCTGAACGCCGTGCAGATCCAGGCGACGATCCCGCCGGGGGTCTCGCTGGACGACGCGCTCGGCTTCCTCGAGACCGAGGCGCACAAGATCATGCCCCGCGGCTGGACGATCGACTACGCCGGCGAGTCGCGGCAGCTGCGCACCGAGGGCAGCAAGTTCATCGGCATCTTCCTGCTGTCGGCGATCCTCATCGGCCTCGTGCTCGCGGCGCAGTTCGAGAGCTTCCGCGACCCGTTCGTGATCATGACGGGCTCGGCGCCGCTCGCGCTGACCGGCGCGCTGCTGTTCACCTTCCTCGGCTTCACGTCGATCAACATCTACAGCCAGGTCGGCCTCATCACGCTGGTCGGTCTCGTGGCCAAGAACGGCATCCTCATCGTCGAGTTCGCGAACCAGCTCCAGCAGCAGGGCTACGACAAGGCGCAGGCCGCGATCCACGCGGCCGGCACCCGCCTGCGCCCGATCCTCATGACCACCGCGGCGACGGTGTTCGGCCACCTGCCCCTGGTGTTCGCGCACGGCCCCGGCGCCGGCGCGCGCAACAGCATCGGCATCACGCTCGTCACCGGCATGATCATCGGCACCGCGTTCACGCTCTTCCTGGTGCCGGCGATCTACACGCTCGTCGCCAAGGTCCACCGCCCGGTCGAGATCGCCGAGCCCGAGGCCATCGTCCCCGACTTCGAGCCCGAGGCGACGCCGGTCTGAGTCAGCGCGTCACCACGATCGTTCGCACGCGCGCGCCCGCCGCACAGCGCGCGCGTGCGAAGTAGGTCCCGGGCCCGACGCGATTCCCGTCCGCGTCGCGCAGGTCCCACGTGACGAGGTGCCGGCCCGCGGGCATCGGCCCGGCCCAGAGCGTGCGGGCGAGCCGCCCCGCGACGTCGTACACGCCCAGCTCGAGCTCCGTCCGCTCCGGCGTCTCGAAGTAGAGCGACGAGCGCGAGCGGGCCGGGTTCGGCCAGGGCGGGGAGAGCGCGAGCGGCCCGGGCCGGGCGTCCGTCGAGAGGACCGGAGCGACGTACGACGCCACGTTGGACAGGTCCGACCAGTTGCCGCTCTCGTCCGCGACCCGGATCGCGAAATACCACGGGATGCCCGCGGAAGGCACGACCACGTCGCAGGCCTGCAGCGTGCCCGCGGGCGCCGGATCGGGGGCGCCGCCGACGGTGTCCGCCGCGCCGAAGTTCGCCGGCGTGATGGGGCGTGACGAGCGCCGGATGTCGTAGCGGGCCGCGCGGCCGACCATGCCGTCGTCGCCGCTGGCGGTCCAGCGGAGCATCGTGACGGGCGTGTCGGCGGCCACCGGGCCGGCGAGTGCGAGCAGCGCGAGCGAGACGAAGGTATGGGCGAGAACGTGCTGGCGACGCATGAGTGTTCCCCGCGGCGCGCCCGGGGTGCGGGCGCGCGATCGTGATCGATGGTCTTCGGTGCGCGGGATCGCCGCTTCCCGCCGTCGCGCGGGGCATGGCGCGAACGGGAACCTCGGGAACGGGCGAGGAGTTCGCCGACGCATCGGCAACCCGCGTGCCACGCGCGTGAGCCCTCGTTCGCGCACGTGGCGCGCGTTGGCGTGCGTTCGGCGCGGGCGGCGTCCGGCATTCGAAACGACGGGGCCCGTCAGCGTGGCAGCCGCGCGACACATTGTCGGGCTTCCGCGTCACGGCGGACCCGCGTGCTACTGTGTCGCGATGCCCGAACCTCG
>CAZIXL010000571.1:446-2746 GCA_964542885.1 uncultured bacterium | reverse complement strand
TTGAGCCCCGTCGGCCGGATCGTGGTCACGTTCACGCTGCCGCCGGCGGCGAGCCGCCGGGCGATCTCGAACCACGCGCCGGCGAGCGGGTGGTCGTAGACGAACGCGCGCGCGCCCTCCGCCTCGTGCACGAGCAGGCGCACGTGCAGCCCGGGCATCTCGCGCACGTCGAACGTCCCGGCCTGCGAGAAGCCGGCCGCCTCGAGCTCGCGCGTGACGCGATCTCGCAACGGCACGTCGGCCCAGTCGGCTCCCGGCGACGGCACGAGCGCGATCGAGTCGGGCTGCGCGGCGATCGCCCGCCGGCCGATCGACTCGGCGAAGAAGAACGCGAGCAGCGGCCGCGCGAGCAGCGCGCCGAGCACCAGGAACACGACCACGCCGACGAGCAACGGGACCAGCATGCGGAACCTCCGGGCCGGGGGAATCGACCCGGAGGTTATCGGCGCCGGGAGGGCGCGGATCGAGGACGGCTTCAGAGCCTGGCGACCCTGCGCACGGACTGCGCGCCCCCCGCGCGCAGCTCGACGAAGTAGACGCCCGCCCCGACGGGGCCTCCTCGATCGTCACGCCCGTCCCAGCGCGACAGGTGTTCGCCCGCCGGCACGCGGCCGGCGGCCAGCGTGCGGACCACGGCGCCCGCGACGTCGTACACGCGCAGCGTGCACTCCCCTTCTTCGGGCACGGCCCAGCGGAAGGAGGTCGCGGTGCGGAATGGGTTCGCGCCCTGCGGCCACAGGCCGAAGCGGGCCGCCGCCGGCCCGCCGGCATCCGTCACCGCCAGCACCTTGATCGACGGCGAGAACTCGGAGGTGTTCGACCACGCCGCGTACGGGGTGTCGTGGGCGATCGCGCTGACGTGGTCGCCCGGCACCAGCGTCCACGCCTGCAGCGACCAGTTGCCGTTCGCGTCCGCCGCGGTGCGGCCGAGCATCGCGTCGCCTTCCCCGCAGCCCGACGGGTCGAGCAGGGCGCGATACACGTCCACCGTGCGACCGGGATCGGCGATGCCGCCCACTGTCACGAACCCGCCCGAGGACATGAACGCATGGAGCACGAGCGGCGTGTTCAACTGGTCGTTCGCACCCAGGTCGGGGTCGCCCGGATCGTTGGGAGTCACGCCATCGTCGCCGAGGTCGATGCCGAGGCCGCCGTTGGCGAAGATCAGGTTCTGCTGGACACTGTTCCGGTCCGCGTTGAGCGGATCGAGCGGGTTCTCCCAGACGCACACGCCGGCCAGCGCATTGTGCGCGATCTGGTTCGACGTGACCGAGTTCTCGGGCACGAAGCCGCCGAAGAAGGTGGCCGTCTCGAAGATCCCGATGCTCACGCCGCGCGCGCCGTTGCCGAGCGGCGTGAAGTAGTCCGCCCCGAGGCCGATCGCATTGGCGACGATCGTGTTGTGGGTCGTGTTCGCGGGCGGCAGCGTCATGGGGTTTCCCGTCAGGTCCACGCCGTTCTGGCCGTTCGCCGAGACGACGTTGTTGTAGACGAAGTCGTCGTGCGTGCCCTCGGCCAGGACGATGCCCGATCCCGCGTTCGGCAGCGCCAGGAGCCCGGAGCGGTCGCTGCCGACGTAGCTGAGCATGACGGTGTTGAAGTAGCAGTCGGAAGGCGGGCAGCTCGAGACCTGGACACCGCAACGGTAGTTACCCGAAACCAGGCAGGCCTCGATCACGTTGTCGGAGCACCAGGTGATGGCCGGGCCCGGCGAACAGAGGATGTCGATCCCGGCCCAGATGCCTCCCGACATCGCCGTGCCGTTGCCCTGCGCCAGCGACCCCGAGGCATCGGTGCCGACGAAGCAGGCGTACACGAGGTTCCCGCGGGTGCCCGGTTCGGGAGTGCCCTCGATGCGGATGCCGTCCCACGCGAAGTTCATGACGGCGAGCCCGCGGATCTGGACGCGCGACGCGAGCACGTGCAGGCCGTGGGACGGCCCGGCCACCCAGCCATCGAGCTGGATCGACAGTTGCGCGCTCGCGGGCGGAAGCCAGCCGGGCATCGCGCCCGGCTGGCTGAACCCGTCGATCGTGACGTCGTCCCTCACGATCGGCGGCAGTGGCGAGAGCGGGGCGATCGTGCTCACGCCGGGACCGGGGAGGTTGAATAGGATCTGGTGCGGCCCCGGCAGGCTGTTGGCCGCCGTGATCGCCTGCCGCAGCGTGAGCGTCCCGGTGATCGGCAGCGGGTCGGCGACGTCGTCGACGACGAACACGTTCGCGAGCGTCGCGCCGAGCCACGCGAGCACGAGCAGCGCGACGGCGAACGCGCCGGGGACCGGAGGTCGCATGGGGTCA
>CAZIXL010000571.1:0-436 GCA_964542885.1 uncultured bacterium | reverse complement strand
CCCTCCCTTCGGGTGTGCGGGAGTGGGTGGCCGGCCGCGCGGATGCCGCGCGAATCCCGTCGTTACGCGCAGGTGCTTCGCCAGGTCGCGAAGCCGGGCGCGCAGCGGCGGTGCGGGCGGGTCACCGCGGACGCGAGTCGCTCCCGTGGGGGCGGCCCGGAAAGCCGTCTCGCAGGCCCTTCTCAGCGCTCGGACCAGGCGTGAGCGATGCGCGTCCACTCGATTGCCTCGGCCACCGCGAGCGGGGCTCCCCGCGCGGGTCGTGGGTTGCCTCGCGGGCGCACGAGGACGCTACGCCCGGCGCCGCGCGGCCGCGCACACGCACGTGACCCCGCCGGAGAAGGCGCGCGCCGCCGGGGTGGAGCGCCCCGGCGGCGGACGATGCAGCGTCGGGGGTCGACCTACGGAATCGGTGGCCCCTCGGGCGCGCGTTCCT
>CAZIXL010000570.1:0-2757 GCA_964542885.1 uncultured bacterium | reverse complement strand
GCCGCACCCCCGAGCAGATCGAGCGCGACTGGTACGAGAACGTCTACAAGGGGGCGGGCGACACCATGCCCCAGCTCACCTGGCGCGCGATCCTCATGGGCATGGTGCTCGGGTGCGTGATGTCGCTCACGAACATCTACGTGGGCCTCAAGACCGGCTGGGGGCTGGGCGTCGCGATCACGGCGTGCATCCTGTCGTTCGCGATCTGGCGGGGCTTCCGCACGATCGGCATCGTGCGCTCGGACTTCTCGATCCTCGAGAACAACTGCATGCAGTCCACGGCGACCGCGGCCGGCTACTCGGTGGGCGGCACCATGGTGTCGGCGATCGCGGCGATGATGATGCTGACCGGCAAGCCCATGGACTTCTGGACGCTGTTCTGGTGGAACGTGGCGCTGGCCGTGCTCGGCGTGGTGATGGCCGTGCCCATGAAGCGGCAGATGGTCAACATCGAGCAGCTGCCGTTCCCGAGCGGCACCGCGGCGGCCGAGACGCTGCGCAGCCTGCACGCGAGCAGCGCCGAGGCGATGGGCAAGGCGCGTTCGCTGGGCGTGGCCGGCGTGCTGGGCGCGGTCGTGGCGTGGATCCGCGACGCGACGTTCACGTTCATGCCCTGGAACATGCCGGCGAGCCTGCCGTTCGGGAACCTGTCGATCCGCGGCATCCCGCTCACGAACCTGACGATGCAGTGGGACATGGGGCTCATCATGATCGCCGCCGGCGCGATCATGGGATTCCGCGTCGCGTGGAGCATGCTGCTCGGCGCGGTCGTGAACTACCTGATCCTGGTGCCGCCGGCGATCCAGCGGGGCGACATCGAGGCCGCCGGCGGAATCGCCGCCATCGGCTTCCGCGACATCACGCGCTGGAGCCTGTGGATCGGCGTCTCGATGATGGTGGTCTCGAGCCTCGTGATGCTCTTCCTGAACGGCGGCGCGATCGTGCGCGCGCTGTCGGGCCTCGGCCGGATCTTCGGCGGCCGCCCACGCGCGAAAGCCGACGCCGACATGCTGGCCGCGATCGAGGTGCCCACGTCGTGGACCACGGCGGGGCTGGTGCTCTCGACCGTGATCGTGACGATCATGCTCGCGCGGATCTGGCACGTGCACTGGTGGATGGGCCTCATCGCCGTCGCGATGACGTTCGTGCTCTCGCTGGTCGCCTGCCGCGCCACGGGCGAGACCGACACCACGCCCACCGGCGCGATGGGCAAGGTCGTGCAGCTCACCTACGGCGTGCTGGTCCCATCGAACATGACCGCGAACCTCATGACGGCCTCGGTCACCGCCAACGCGGCCGGCTGCGCCGCCGACCTGCTCACGGACCTGAAGAGCGGCTTCCTGCTCGGTGCCAACACGCGCAAGCAGTTCGTGGCGCAGATCGCCGGCATCATTCCCGGGGCACTGGTCGTGGGCGTCGCGTGGAACTACCTCGTGCCGAACGCCGACGTGCTCGGCACCGACCGCTTTCCCGCGCCCGCCGCGCAGGTGTGGAAGGCGGTGGCGGTGCTGCTGTCGAAGGGCGTGGACTCGGTGCCCGAGAGCGCCCGCGTGGGCGCGTTCGTGGGCGCGCTGCTCGGCCTGCTGCTGCCGCTGGCCGAGCGGGCGTTCCCGAAGGCGAAGAAGTTCATTCCCTCGCCGACCGGGCTCGGGCTCGCGTTCGTGATGCAGGGCTTCAACTCGATCTCGATGTTCGTGGGCGCGCTGATCGCGCTGGTGCTCGGGCGCGTGCGTCCCAAGGTCGCCGACACGTACGTGATCCCGGTCGCCTCCGGGCTCATCGCCGGCGAGAGCCTGATGGCCATCGTCATCACCGTGATGTTCGCGCTGGGCGTGGCGAGCAAGTAGGAGGAAGCGGCCGTGAAATCGATCACCGACAGGCTGCGGGTCCGCGGCAAGCGCGTGGACCTCTCGAAGTGGAACGCGAACGCCACGCCGGGCGTGCGCGACAAGGCCGAAGCCGGCGAGCGGCTCGAGCAGAACCTGAAGGCGATGGACGCACTGCAGTACCTGCTCTACGCCGAGGGACGCCGCTCGCTGCTGCTGGTGTTCCAGGGCATGGACGCCGCGGGCAAGGACGGCGTGATCCGCAAGGTCGCGACCGCGTTCAACCCGCAGGGCTGCCGCGCGTGGTCGTTCAAGGTGCCCACGCCCGAGGAGGCCGCGCACGACTTTCTGTGGCGCATCCACAAGGCCGCGCCCGCCAAGGGGGAGATCGCGATCTTCAATCGCTCGCACTACGAGGACGTGCTGGTCGTGCGCGTGCACGACCTGGTGCCGAAGAAGGTGTGGTCGGAGCGTTACGACGTCATCAACGAGTTCGAGCGGCGCCTGGTCGAGCACGGCACCACGATCCTCAAGTTCTACCTGCACATCGACCGCGAGGAGCAGCTCGAGCGCATCCGCGCGCGGCTCGACGACCCGGCCAAGCACTGGAAGTTCAGCGAGGGCGACCTGAACGAGCGCGCCCGCTGGGACGACTACCAGGCCGCGTTCGAGGACCTGCTCGCGCGCTGCAGCACGAAGGCAGCGCCCTGGTTCGTGATCCCCGCGAACCACAAGTGGTACCGGGACGTCGCGGTCTCCGAGATCGTCGCCCGCACGCTCGAAGCGATGGACCCGAAGCCCGTGGCCGTCAAGCTCGACGTGAGGCGCCTGCGCACCCGCCTCTCGCGCGAGGGCGCGGCGGAGTAGGGGGAGAGCGGCTCGAGGGACGCGGTTGCGGGCCCCGGGAGAGCCCGGGGTGACCCCGCCCCGG
>CAZIXL010000569.1:0-2761 GCA_964542885.1 uncultured bacterium | reverse complement strand
GGATTCCGTCAACGTGGCTTTGACCGCGCGCGAGACGCCCCCGTAGCATCGCCGCCCGGGAGGACGCATGAGCGAGCTCGTGATGGTGATCGAGGACGAGAAGGAGATCCGCGACCTCCTTCGCTACAACCTCGAGAAGTCGGGCTTCCGCGTCGCCGCGTTCGCCGACGGCGAGGAGGGGCTCGAACAGCTCTTCGCTTCGCGCCCGGACGCGGTTGTCCTCGACCTGATGCTGCCGGGCCTCAACGGCCTCGAGATCCTGCGCGAGGTGCGCGGCGAGCCGGCGACGGCCGACGTACCCGTGATCGTGCTCACCGCGCGCGGCGCCGAGATGGACAAGCTGCTCGGCTTCGAGCACGGCGCCGACGACTACCTGACCAAGCCGTTCAGCCCGCGCGAGCTGATCGCCCGCCTCAAGGCGCTGCTCCGCCGCGCGCGGCCGGCGAACGTCGAGCAGGCGATGGAACAGGGCGTGCTCCGCGTGGACCCGTCCTCGCGCGAGGCCAGCCTCGCCGGCCGGCGCCTCACGCTCACGCCGCGCGAGTTCGACCTGCTCGCGTTCCTCATGCGCCATCCGGGCCGCGTCGTCTCGCGCGAGGAGCTGTTGCGGAAGGTGTGGGGCTACGACTACCTCGGCGAGACGCGAACGGTGGACGTGCACGTCCGCCGGCTGCGCCAGAAGCTCGGCGACCAGAGCGCGCTCATCGAGACGGTCACCGGTTCCGGCTACAAGTTCGTCGCGCCCGCGGGCGCGGCGAACGGCTGACCGGACGCCGCCGTGCGCTCGATCTGGGCGCGCTTCTACGCCGCGCAGGCGGTGGCGACGCTCGTCGCGCTGGCCGTCGTCGCGTTCGTGGGCCTGCGCGTCGAACGCGCGGTGCTGCTCGGCCGCAACGCCGCCGTGCTCGAGCGCGAGGCGGGCGAGGTCGCGCGCGACTTCGGCCGCGCCGCCGCGGCCGGGCGCGGCGAGTGGGCGCGACTCGCGCGCGAGGTGGACGGCCGCACCGGCCTGCGCGTGACGCTCATCCAGGCGGGCGGCCACGTGTACGTGGATTCGCGCGCCGACACGACGTTCCTCGAGAACCACCGCGACCGCCCCGAGGTGCGCGCGGCGCTCGGCGGGCGCCGCGGCTCGCACGTGCGGCACAGCCGCTCGCTCGACGTGGACCTGCAGTACGCGGCCGTGCCCGCGCCGCCGGGGCTGCCGTTCGCCGTCGTGCGCGTGGCCGAACCGCTCGAGTTCCTGCGGCAACTGGACCGCGCGCGCACGGGCGGCATGCTGCTCGCGCTGGCGCTCGCGCTCGCGGCGTCGCTGCTCGCCGCGCTCTGGCTGGGCCATCGCCAGGTCGCGCGCATCGTCGCGCTGCAGCGGGCGGCCCGTGCGATCGGCACCGGCGACCCGGCCGCCCGCGCGCCCGAGCGGCCCGACGACGAACTGGGGCGGCTGGGCACGTCGCTCAACGCGATGGCGCGCGAGCTGCGCGCCCGCCTCGTGGCCATGCAGCGCGAACGCGACGAGCGTGAACACGTGCTCGCGCACATGTCGGACGGCGTCGCGCTCGTGGACGGCGGCGACCTGCTCGTCCACTGCAACCACAGCCTCGCCGTGCTGCTCGGCGCGCCGCGCCCGGCGCCCGCCGGCACGCCGCTGCTCTCGTTCGCCCGCGTGCCCGAGCTGGGCGACCTGCTGGCGCGCGCGCGCGCGGAGGGGCACGCCGTGCTCGGCGAGCTGCGCGTCTGGTCTCCGGACCCGCGCGTGCTGCGCGCGAGCGCGACGGCGCTCGGCGACGACGAGGCCGGGGCCGTGCTGCTCGTGGTGCACGACCTGACCGAGACGGACCGCGTGAACCGCATCCGGCAGGACTTCGTCGCCAACGTCTCGCACGAGCTGCGCACGCCGCTCACCTCGCTGCGCGGCTACGCCGAGACGCTCCTGGACGGGGGCCTCGAGGACGCCGAGCACCGCGAGCACTTCGTGCGCGTGATCCGCGACCAGGCCGTGCGGCTGCAGGCGCTGGTCGACGACCTGCTCGCGCTCGCCGAGCTCGAGCGCGCCGGCGCCCCGCTCCGCCGGACGCGCTTCGACCTGCGCGCGCTGCTCGCCGAGCAGGTGACCGCGTTCCGCGACGCGGCGCAGCGCGCCGGCCTGGCGCTCTCGCTCGCGCCCGGCGAGCCGGTCGAGGTCGAGGCCGACCGCATCCGGCTCTCGCAGGTGGTCGCCAACCTGGTGGACAACGCGGTCAAGTACACCGAGCGTGGCTCGGTGACGCTCGCGGCGGGCAGGGGAGAGGCGAGCGCCTGGTGCGAGGTGCGCGACACCGGTCCGGGCATTCCCGCGGCCGACCAGCCGCGCGTCTTCGAGCGCTTCTACCGCGTGGACAAGGCGCGCTCGCGCGAGCAGGGCGGCACCGGCCTGGGCCTGTCGATCGTGAAGCACATCGTCACGCTGCACGGCGGCGAGGTCGCGCTGCGCAGCGCGCCGGGCGAGGGCAGCGTGTTCCGCTTCGAGCTGCCGCCGGGGGCCGCGGGCGGGCGCCCGGCCTGAGCCGCTTTCCATCTCCCGACACCGCCAGTTCACGCGCTCGTAACGCGGTCCATGGTCCTCTCTGCGCCGAGTCGCGCACCCCGGCGCATCCCCCCCCCGGGCGGACGCACCGGACCCCCCCCGCCAGAACGAGTTAGACGTCGAGATTGCCCGTCCCCAACCCCCCCAGCCCGCCCCCGCCCTGTCGCTACTCCCCCCGCAGCGCCACCACCGGAT
>CAZIXL010000568.1:0-2762 GCA_964542885.1 uncultured bacterium | reverse complement strand
CCCCCCCCCCGCCCGCGGGGCGGGGGGGGCGCGGGGGGCGCGGCGCGGCGGGGGGGGGTGCCCCCCCCCCCCCCCCCCGCCGCCGGTCGCGCCGCGCATGTGCTCGAGCAGGAACGGCGTCACGTCGCGGCCGCGCACGCCCTGCGCCTCGGCCGCCGCCAGCGCGCCGGCGAGCGCCGATTCGTAGAGCGCGGCGGGCATCTCGTCGGCCTCGGGGATCGGGTTCGCGACCAGCACGCCGGTGCCGAAGCCGAGCCCGAAGTGTGTGCGCACCGCTTCGGCCAGCGCCGCCGCGTCGTCGCAGCGGCGGTCCACGCCGAGCCCCGAGTCGCGCCGCCAGAACGCCGGGAAGCGCTCGGTGCGAAAGCCCAGCACCGGCACGCCGAGCGTCTCGAGCCGCTCGAGCGTGCGCGGCAGGTCGAGGATCGCCTTGGCGCCCGCGCACACGACGGCCACCGGGATGCGCGCGAGCGCGGTGAGGTCGGCGCTCACGTCGTCGGTCTCGGCCGCGCCACGGTGCACGCCGCCGATCCCGCCCGTCGCGAACACCTCGATGCCCGCGCGGTGCGCGGCGAACATCGTCGCCGCGACGGTCGTCGAGCCCGGCTCGCCCGCGGCGAGCACGGCCGCGAAGTTCGACAGGTTGAGCTTCGCCACACCGGGCGCGGTCGCGAGCCGCTCGAGCTGCGCGCGCGAAAGCCCCACGCACACGCGGCCGTCCAGCACGCCGATCGTCGCCGGGACCGCCCCGGCCTCGCGGACCTCCTGCTCCAGCGCGAGCGCGGCCGTCACCCCGTCGGGGTGCGGCAGGCCGTGGGTCACGACCGTCGTCTCGAGCGCCACCACCGGGCGCCGCGCGGCGAGCGCGCCCGCCACGTCCTCGCCGAACTCGAACGGCACCTTCACGCCTTCACCTCCTCGCCGTACCACTCGCGCATGCGCGTGTACGCCGCGCCCGGGTTGGCTTCGAGCAGCGCGTCCGGGCCCCAGTCCTCGATCGCGAAGCTGGCCGACACCACCGCCTGGCGCAGGCACTGCTCGACCGGCCTGCCCAGCCGGTGCGCGACCAGGAACCCGGCCGCGAACGCGTCGCCCGCGCCCGTCGGGTCGGCCACACCGTGCGTGCGCGACGTCCATTCGTGGAAGCGCCGCTCGCGCGCGTCGTAGAGCAACCCGCCCTTCAAGCCCCGCTTGTAGCACACGAAACGCAGCCGCCCGCCCGCGAGGCGCTCGAGCGCGCGGCGCGGGTCGGTCTGCGCGTCGTCGAGGCGCAGCTCGTCCTCGCTCGGAAAGAACGCGTCGGCGTGTGCCAGCACCTGCCGCCAGGCCGGGAGCGAGTCCTCGGTGACGATCTCGTGCGGGTCGATCGACACGAACGCCCCCGCAGCCCCGAGGGCCGCAGCCTGGCGGCCCTGCTGCGCGATCGGCATCGGCGCGAGGTGGAAGAGCGACGCCGAGCGCCACGCTTCCGGCACGTCGCCGGGCTCGGGCGAGACCTCCTCGTGCGTCGGGCAGCCCAGCCGGTGCAGCACGCGGCGCACGCGCCCTTCATAGAGGAGCCACGTGCGCACGCCCGGCCGCCCGAGTTCGCGCACGCCCGCCACGTCGACGCCGTGCAGGCGCAGCAGCTCGAACGCGGCTTCGGGGTAGTCGGTCCCGCGCAGGCTCACGAGCCCCGTGCTCGCGCCCCACAGGGCCGCCGCGAGCGAGAAGTAGAGCGTCGCCCCGCCCGGCTGGCCCATGCGCGTGCGGCCGTCGGGGCACACCACGTCGTCCACGAGCAGGTTGCCCAGCAGGACGATCTCGGGGGTCACGCGTCCTGCCCGAGCGCCGCGAACGCGTCGGCCATCGCCTTCACGGCCTCGCGGTCGAGCGGGTTCGACCACACGCCCCCGCGCTTGGCCCACGAGCCCACGATGAACGCGTGCGCCGTCGCGTACTCGGGCAGGTTGGCGGGCGTGAGGCCCGAGCCCACGAACACCGGCAGCGCGACCGCCCGCACCACCGCCGCGACGTCCTCGGGCACGGCCGGCTCGCCGGTCGCGTCGCCCGTCACGACCACGCCGTCGGCCAGGAAGAACTCGGCCGCCTGCGCCGTTGCGGCCAGCGAGACGTCGGCGGTGATCGCGTGCGCCGAGTGCTTCTTCTTCACGTCCACGAACACGCGCACGCGCTCGGCGCCGATCGCGCGGCGGTAGCGCAGCAGCTCGCCGGCGTCGGACTCGATCAGGCCCTCGTCGGCCACGTGCGCGAACGCGAAGCCCTCGGCGCGCACGAACTCGGCGCCGCACGCGTGCGCCACCGCGAGCGCCTCGCGGTTCGCGCCGGCCAGCACCTGCACGCCGAGCGGCAGCGGCACCTCGCGCCTCACCTCGCGCCCGATCGCCGTGAGCGCGGCGGTGATCTCGGGGCCGACGGCGCGCTTCAGGTACGGGCGGTCGTGCATGTTCTCGATCATGATCGCGGTGAAGCCCGCCTCGCGATAGGCGCGCGCCTCGGCCACCGCGTCCTGCGCGAGCTTCTCGACCGAGTGGTGCGCGGCCGGCGTGCCCGGGAGCGCGCCGACGTGGATCATGCCGACGAGGGCGCGCGAAGCGCCGAAGAGCTGGCGGAACGAATCGAGTGGGTTCATGGGGGCGCAAGCCTAGGCGCGCGCTGCGGGCCGGTCCAGCCGGGCGGCGCGCTCAGCGCGGCTGCGGCACCAGCGGAACGGCCGCGGGCGGCAGGCCTGCCGTGCGGCGCGCCCAGGCGAGCAGCGAATC
>CAZIXL010000567.1:0-2766 GCA_964542885.1 uncultured bacterium | reverse complement strand
GCCCCGGGCGGCCGTGCGACCGGCCCCGCGAGCCGCCCGCGGCGCGCACCGCCTGTGCTAGCTTTCGCGCTTTCGCGTTCCGCCACGGCCGGCGCGCGAGTCGCGCGGGCCGCCGGCTTCGGGGCCACCTTCCGGAAGGAACCCGCCGTGCGACTCGTCCCCGTGCTGTCCGCCGGACTCGTCGTGCTCGCCTGCGCCGCCGCCGCGCACGCTGCCGACACGTTCTCGAACTCGACGCTCGCGCACGCCCGCGCCGCGCGCGATGCGGGCTTCCGCGACGACGTGGGGTACGAGACGCTCCGCTCGCTGTGCACCGAGGTCGGCCCGCGTCCCGCCGGGTCCGAGGGCGACCGCCGCGCCGTGGCCTGGGGCCTCGAGACGCTGAAGCGGCTCGGCTTCCAGGACGTGCGCGCCGAATCGGTCGCGGTCCCGCACTGGGAGCGCGGCGAGTGCCGGCTGTCGATCACCGCGCCCTGGCCGCAGCCCGTCGTGGCGTGCGCGCTCGGCGGCAGCGTGGGCACGCCGCCCGCTGGTGTCGAGGCCGAGGTCGTCACCGCCGGCTCGCTCGACGACCTGCCGAAGCTGGGCGAGGCGAACCTGCGCGGGAAGATCGTGTTCTTCCGCGGCCACATGGAGCGCGTCCGCACCGGCGCGGGCTACGGCACCGCCGTCGCCGTGCGCGGGCGCGGCGCCGCCGAGGCGGCGAAGTACGGCGCCGTCGGCGTGGTGATCCGCTCCGTCGGCACCGATTCCAGCCGCGACCCGCACACCGGCGCGATGCGCTACGACTCGACCGGCGTGCGCATCCCGGCGTTCGCGCTGTCGGCGCCCGACGCCGACCTGCTCGACCGGCAGGTGGCGAGCGGCCGGCCTGTGCGCATGCGCCTCTGGAGCACGTCGCGGAGCCTCCCTGAGGAGCGCTCGGCGAACGTGATCGGCGACCTGCCGGGCCGCGGCCCCGCGCCCGGCATCGTCGTCGTGGGCGGCCACCTCGACTCGTGGGACGTCGGCCAGGGCGCGCACGACGACGGCGCGGGCGTCGCGACCATGGTCGCCGCCGCGAAGCTCGCGCACGCCGCGGGCGCGCACCGGCACACGATCCGCGTCGTGCTGTTCGCGAACGAGGAGTTCGGGCTCTCCGGCGGGCGCGACTACGCGCAGCGCCACGCCGCCGAGGCGGACCGCCACGTGCTGGCCATGGAGAGCGACCTCGGCGCGTTCGACGTGTGGGGCGTCGAGACCGGCTTCGGCGCGGGGAAGGAGGCGCTGGTGGACCCGATCCTCTCGGTGCTCTCGCCCGTGTGCACCGAGTACTCGGGCAACGGCTCGCGCGGCGACGCCGACACCGGTCCGCTCGCCGCGCTCGGCGTGCCCGTGGCGGAACTCGACACCGACGCGCGCCCCTACTTCGACCTGCACCACTCCGCGAACGACACGTTCGACAAGATCGACCCCGCGCTGCTGCGCGAGAACGTCGCCGGCTACGCCGCCCTGATCACGCTCGCCGCCAGCGGCGACGTCGACTTCGGCCGCCTGCCGACGGGGGAGCGGCGGCGCTGAACGCGCCCCTCAGCCCTTGCGCGGTCTCGGGGTGCGGCGGCCGCGGGCGCGCTGGATGGCGACGCTCACGTCCTCGGGCCGCAGCAGGAGGAGATTGCCGAGGCGGCGGGCGAGGATGCTCTCGTCGGCGGTCAGTTCGCCGTCGGCGAGCATGACGCGCCAGACGACCTCGGCGATCGCGAGCCGCTGGTGCTCGTCCCGCTCGCGCAGGATCACGCGCGTGAAGCCGTGCAGGTCGACCGCCTCGCGGCGCGCTCGCTCGGCCCGCTCGAGCAGTTCCTCGACGCCCTTCGGGTCGAGCCCGAACTGCCTCCGGAGCCCGTGGGCGATGGTGGCGTGCTCCAGCGTGTGCACGTGGTCGTCCGCGTGGGCCGACTCGAGCAGCAGCGCGGCCACCGCGACGTCCGCCGGGTAGTCCTCGCGGCCGCCGGCGCCGTCGCGCGCGCCCCCGTCACCCATCAGCAGTTCCCTGAGTCTCTCGAGCATCGTTCCCCCGGCCGGCCTCGTGTTTCGCCATTCTCCCGCCCGCGGCGGTCCCCTACCATAACCCGGCCCTCGCGGACGGCCGAACGAGCCGCGGACGAGCGTGTCGCTTCACACCACCGCCCGGGGCCGCCCGGGAAGAGGGAGGGGTCCGCATGGTCGCCGTGACCGCGCTCTGGCTGCCGATCCTGCTGTCGGCCGTGTTCGTGTTCTTCGTCAGCTACTTCGTCCACATGGTGCTGCCCTACCATCGCTCCGACTTCGCGAGACTGCCGAAGGAGGACGACGTCGCCGCGGCCCTGCGCCCGTTCGCCATCCCGCCCGGCGACTACATGCTGCCGTGCGGGACGGGCCCCGAGTCGATGAAGGACCCGAAGTTCCTCGAGAAGATGAAGCAGGGCCCGGTGTTCGTCATGACCATGATGCCGGCGGGCAGCTTCAACCTCGGGCCGGCACTGCTGCAGTGGTTCGCGTACAGCCTGCTGGTGGGGGTCTTCGCGGCCTACGTCGCGGGCCGCGCGCTCGGGGCCGGGACGCCGTACCTCGCGGTCTTCCGCTTCGCCGGCGTGGTGGCGTTCACGGGCTACGGGCTGGCGCTGGTCCAGGACTCGATCTGGTACCGGAAGTCCTGGAGCACGACGCTCAAGAACCTGTTCGACGCGCTGCTCTACGGGCTGCTCACCGGCGGCACGTTCGGCTGGCTCTGGCCGCGCTGACGCGGGG
>CAZIXL010000566.1:0-2772 GCA_964542885.1 uncultured bacterium | reverse complement strand
CCGTGCACCGTGCGGCCGCTGCCGCCGGCCCAGCCGCGGCCGCAGATCCAGTCCAGGCGCAGCGCGCCGCGGTGCACGGCCCAGCTCAGCACGCGGCGGGCCGGCACGCGCACGAGCGCGGGCATCGCCTGCAGCTCTTCCAGCCGCTCGTCGCGTAGTTGCAGCGTGGGGGCGAAGTCCACGAACGGCTCCCACTGGAAGCCCGCCTCGCGCAGCACGTCGAACAGCGGCTCGTGCGCGAAGCCGCGGTCGGGGCGCAGCAGCCGCTCGCGCAGCATGCCGCCCGGCAGCACCAGCAGGGCGGCGGCGCCGTGCAGCGCCGAGTGCCACAGCCCGCGGTCGAACGTGTGGGTGTTGAAGTCGCCCGCGAGCACGACCGGTCGCTTCTCGTGGGCGAGCGCCCGCGCGATCACGGCCGCCTGCGCGGCGCGGTGCGCGCGCGTGCGGTGCACCTCGAGGTGCGCCGCGACCGCCACGAACGGGCGCCGCGGGTGCAGGACCTCGACCGCGAGCGCGACGTGCCGGCCCACCATGCGTTCGAGGTCGAACTGGATCTTGCGCGGGCTCGGCAGCTCGATCGCGTGCGCCTCGCCCATCGGCCAGCGCGACAGCAGCGCGAGGCCGAACAGGCCCTCTTCGTTCGCGCGGCCCGCGGCCATGCGCACGTCGTCGTCGCGGCCCGGTGTGGTTTCGAGGAAGAGCGGCACCCACGCCGCGTGCAGGCCCAGCGCGCGCGCGAGGTCGAACGCCACGTCGCGGTTGCCGGCCCGCGCGCAGCCCACGTCGACCTCCTCGAGCGCGATCACGTCGGCGCCCGCCAGCGCCTCGTCTTCGCGCAGCGCGCGCTCGACCTGGTCGTACCAGTTGCCGTGCTCGATGTTCCACTGCACGAAGCGCACGCGGTCCGGCGTGCGCGGCGGGGCGACGGATTCCGGCACGAAGCGGCGCACGCCGCGCAGCAGCGCGTCGAAGCGCGGTTCGAGGGCGGTCCACGCCGGCGAGCCGTGCAGCGCCTCGAGCGTGGGGAAGGGCTTCACGGCATCGGCGAGGGCGCGGCATTCGGCGAGCAGTCGGGGGTCGCGTGTCGTCACGCGGGAAGGCTACGCGACGGCCGCGTCCCCGCACCAGCGGCCCGCCCGAGGCCCCGCCGGGGCCGCCGGCGTCGACGCGGGCCGCCGCGGCCGCGCCGCCCGCATTCCGCGCCGCACGATCTGACGAATCCCGGGCGAGTCCCGTACACTGCCGCCCGCATCCAAGGCTCGCAGCCGGCCGCACCGGCACCCCGCACGAACCCAAGGACCCGCCCCGATGAACCGACCCGGCACCCTCGGCGAACTGAAGGCCAGCGGCTACCGCCCCCGTTCCGTGAAGGACGAGCTGCGCGCGAACGTGATCGCGCGCCTGCGCTCGGGCGAGCCGCTGTTCCCGACCGTCGTCGGCTACGAGCACACCGTCGAACCGCAGATCGTGAACGCGATCCTGTCGCGCCACGACTTCATCCTGCTCGGCCTGCGCGGCCAGGCGAAGACGCGCCTGCTGCGCTCGCTGTCGCAGTTCCTGGACGAATGGGTGCCCGCGCTGGAGGGCTGCCCGCTCAACAGCGACCCGTTCCGCCCCCTCACGCACCACGCGCGCGTGCTGATCGACGCGCACGGCGACGCCGCCCCGCTCCGCTGGATCCACCGCGACGAGCGCTACCAGGAGAAGCTCGCGACTCCCGACGTGACGATCGCGGACCTGATCGGCGACATCGACCCGATCAAGGCGGCCACGCTCAAGCTGGACTACTCGGACGAGCGCGTCATCCACTACGGCATCATCCCGCGCACGAACCGGGGCATCTTCGCGATCAACGAGCTGCCCGACCTGCAGCCGCGCATCCAGGTGGGCCTGCTGAACATGCTCGAGGAGAAGGATTTCCAGATCCGCGGCTTCCCGGTGCGCATTCCGCTCGACGTGGCGATGGTGTTCTCGGCCAACCCCGAGGACTACACCAACCGCGGCAACATCATCACGCCGCTGCGCGACCGCATCGCCTCGCAGATCATCACGCACTACCCGAGCACCCGCGACCAGGGCATGGCGATCACCGCGCAGGAGTCGTGGACCGCGCGCGACGCCGGCGTCGAGGTGGTGGTGCCGTCGTTCCTGCGCGAGCTGGTCGAGGAGGTCGCGATCCAGGCGCGCGCCAGCGAGTACGTGGACCAGAACTCGGGCGTGAGCGCGCGCCTGCCGATCGCGCTGCTCGAGAACGTGGTGAGCAATGCCGAGCGCCGCGGCGTGCTGACCGGCGAGACCCGCGTGTGGGCGCGCGTGTGCGACCTGCAGCAGGCGGTGTCGGCCGTGAGCGGCAAGGTCGAGCTGGTGCTCGAGGGCGAGCAGGAGGGCGCGCTCAACGTGGCGCGCGCGCTGCTCGGCAAGGGCGTGAAGGCGCTGTTCGGGCAGCGCTTCCCCGACGCGTTCAAGCCCCGGCGCTCGAAGCGGCGCCCGGCGGGCGAGGCGGCCGAGGAGGCCGAGGCGCAGGGCGCGAACGAGTACCGGCCGGTGATCGAATGGTTCTCGGCCGGCGGCCACGTGGAGATCGCCGACGACCTGGCGCAGGGCGAGTTCGCGCGGCGGCTCGCCGCGGTGCGCGGCCTCGCGCCGCTGGCGGCGCAGCACCTGTCGCCGTCGGGCCCCGAGGAGCACGCGGTGGCGATGGAGCTGGTGCTCGAGGGCCTCCACCAGAACAGCATGCTGTCGCGCGAGCGCACCGACGCGCACGGCACCGCG
>CAZIXL010000565.1:0-2789 GCA_964542885.1 uncultured bacterium | reverse complement strand
CCTCACGCCGCCCGAGCGGCGTGCGCAGCACTTCGGGCTGATCGGCGCCGCGTTCGGCCTGGGCGTCGTGGTCGGCGCGGCGCTCGGCGGCCTGCTGGGCGGGCTCGGCCTGCGCGTGCCGTTCTTCGTGGCAGGCGGCCTCGCGCTGCTCAACGCGAGCGTCGGCTTCTTCCTGCTGCCCGAGTCGCTGCCCGCCGACCGCCGGCGGCCGTTCTCGCTCGCCCGCGCGAATCCGCTCGGCACGTTCGCGTCGCTCGCGCGGCACAAGGGCACGCTGCCGCTGTTCGCCGCATGGTTCCTGTGGATGCTCGCGCACCAGTCGTACCCCTCGACGTGGGCGTTCTTCACCAAGCTGCGCTTCGGCTGGGGCGAGACGGCGATCGGGCTGTCGCTCGCCTACGTCGGCCTGCTCATGGCGGCGGGGCAGGCGTTCGTGGCGCGCCGGCTGATCCCCGCGATCGGCGAGCGGCGCGCGATCCTGCTCGGCCTGTTCCTGGGGCTGGTCGGCTTCGCGGGCAACGCGTTCGCGACCCGGGGGTGGATGGTGTTCGTGATCATGGCGTTCGCGGCGCTCCAGGGCCTCGTGTTCCCGTCCATGAACTCGACGCTCTCGCGCATCGTCGCGTCCGACGCGCAGGGCGAGCTGCAGGGCGGCGTCGCGAGCCTGCAGAGCGTGGCGGCGATCCTCGGGCCGCCGGTCCTGACCGGCGCGTTCGAGCGCTTCACGCGGCCGGACGCCACGCCGTTCTTCCCCGGCGCGCCGTACCTGCTGGCGGCGCTGCTCGCGCTCGGCGCGCTCGCCATCATCGCGTTCCTCGCCCGCGGCGTGTTCCGGCGCGCCGCGGAGGCGGCGGCGGCGGCGAAGTCCGCGGCGGTGGCCGCGACGGTGGCCGGCGACGCCCCCGACGCGCTGCCCGCACCGGCCGAGCCGGCCTGAGCGGGCGCGGCGCGGGCGTGCCGCGTCAGCCGCGCCAGCGGTTCGTGATCGGCAGGCGGCGGTCGCGGCCGAACGCGCGCGGCGTGATCTTGATGCCGGGCGGGCTCTGGCGGCGCTTGTACTCGGCCAGGTCGACCATGCGCACGACGCGCCGCGTGAGCGCCTCGTCGTGGCCCAGCTTCACGATCTCGGCGATCGAGCGGTCCTCTTCGACGTACAGGCGCAGGATCGCGTCGAGGCTGTCGTAGGGCGGCAGCGAGTCCTGGTCGGTCTGGTTCGCCTTCAACTCGGCGCTCGGCGCGCGCGTGAGCGTGATCCCGGGGATCACCGCGCCATGCGCGTTGCGCCAGCGCGCGAGCACGTAGACCTGCGTCTTGTAGACGTCCTTCAGCACCGCGAACCCGCCGGCCGTGTCGCCGTAGAGGGTGCTGTAACCCACCGAGGTCTCGCTCTTGTTGCCGGTCGTGAGCACGAGCCAGCCGAACTTGTTCGAGAGCGCCATGAGGTAGTTGCCGCGGATGCGGGCCTGGAGGTTCTCCTCCGTCGTGTCGCTCGCGCGCCCCTCGAACGCCGCGCCGAGCGCGGCCTCGTAGCCCTTCAGCACCTCGCGGATCGGCACCGTGAGCAGCCGGATGCCGAGCGCGCGCGCCAGGTCGTCCGCCCCGTCGAGCGATTCGCGCGAGGTGTATTCCGACGGCATCGACACGCCGATCACGCGCCCGGGCCCGAGTGCGTCGACCGCGAGGCAGGCGGTGAGCGCCGAGTCGATGCCGCCCGAGAGGCCCAGCACGACCGTCTCGAAGCCGTTCTTGGTCACGTAGTCGCGCGTGCCCAGCACCAGCGCGCGGTAGACCTCGCCCGCGTCGTCGCCGTCGTCGGCGGGCGCGCGTGTCGGCAGCGCGGGGCGCTCGTTCGCCGGTGCGGTTTCGAGCGGCGGTAGCTCGATCCGCGGCAGCGGGTGCTCGGCGGCGAGCTGGCGCTCCTTGCGCAGGCGCGTGTCGTGGAGGCGGGCGTTGAAGACCTCGTCCAGGTCCACGTCGGCGACGACCAGGTCCTCGGCGAACATCGCGCCCTCGGCCAGCACGCGGCCGCGCTCGTCCAGCACGAGGCTCGCGCCGTCGAAGATCACCTCGTCCTGGCCGCCCACGAGGTTCACGTAGCCCACGATCGCCAGGTTGTCCGAGGCGCGCGTGGCGATCATGCGCCGGCGCTCGTCGGCCTTGTTCGCGTGGTAGGGCGAGGCGCTCACGTTGAGGATGATCTCGGCGCCGCCGCGCACGGCCTGCTCCTCGGCTGGCCCGCCGGCGATCCAGATGTCCTCGCACACGTTCACGCCGAACACGACGTCGCCGCGGCGGAACACCTTCGTCTCGCGCTCGGGCGAGAAGTAGCGGTTCTCGTCGAACACGCCGTAGTTGGGCAGGTAGCGCTTGCGCGCGGTGCCGATCCAGCGGCCGTCGTGCAGCACGGCGGCGGCGTTGTACAGGTCCACGTCGCGCTCGACGCTGCCCACGACCACGGTCATGCCCCGCGTGTGGGGCACCAGGTCGCGCGTCCGGCGCTCGACGGCCGCGATGAACGACGGCTTGAGCAGCAGGTCCTCGGGCGGATAGCCGGGCAGCACCATCTCGGGGAACGCCAGCAGGTCCACCGCGAGCGCCCGTGCGGCCTCGATGGCGCGGACGATCTTGTCGAAGTTGCCGTCGAGGTCGCCGACGACCGGGTTGAGCTGCGACAGGCCGAGCCGGAGGAGTCGCATAAGGGATGGGCAGTGTGGAGGGGCGTGCGGCGCGGCGCACGGCGGGGCCCGGCGGCGCCGGCGGGCGGCCCGCGCCGGGTGGGTGGCGCCGCG
>CAZIXL010000564.1:0-2791 GCA_964542885.1 uncultured bacterium | reverse complement strand
GGTGTTCGGGCATGGTTCGGGGTCGGTACGCGCCCACGGCCACACCCGCCGTTCGACGGCGGGCAGGGCGAGGTCGGCGCCTCGCATGAAGACGGTGTCGGGGCGGACGGCGGGCAGCCAGTAGGGCAGCTCTTCGAGCGTCTCGCACTCCCACACCACCGCGTCGCCCCAGGCGCCGGGCGAAAGATGCCCGACCTCGGCCTCGGCGCCGAGGGCCTTCGCGGCGTTCCAGGTCACCGCCAGCAGCGTCTCGGCGGCGTCGAAGCCGCAGAGCCGCGCGGCGAGGGCGGCGCACTCCATGAGCGACTGGGCGGGCGCGGTGCCGGGGTTGAAGTCGGTGGCCACCGCGAAACGCGCGCCGCTCGCGCGGATCATCGCGGCCTCCGGCAGCTTCTGGCGCAGCGTGAGCGCCGCCGCCGGCAGCAGCACGCCCACGACGTCGGCGTCGCCGAGCGCCTTCCAGTCCTCGGCCGTCGCGCTCTCCAGGTGGTCGGCGCTGCGCGCCTCGAGCTCGGCCGCCAGCTTCGCGCCGCCGAAGCGGCCCATCTGCTCGGCGTGCAGCTTGACGGGCAGGCCCAGCTCGACCGCGCGCCCCAGCACCGCGCGACACTCCTCGACCGTGAACGCGATGGGGTCGCAGAACACGTCGATCGCGCTCGCCATGCCGCGCCGGTGGATCTCGGTCAGCAGCTCGGTCCGCACCTCCTCGACGAAGGCCTCGCGACGGCCCTCGTAGTCGGGCGGCAGCGCGTGCAGCACGAGCGCCGTGCGGTGGACGCGCACGGGCACGCGGATCGCCGCGCCGGCCATCAGCTCGAGCAGCCGGATCTCGCGCCGCGGCGTGAGGCCGTAGCCGCTCTTCACCTCGACGGTGGTGCAGCCGTTCGCGCGCCAGCGCTCGAGCCGGTTGGCGAGGCCTTTCTCGAGCGCGTCCTCCTTCACCGCGGCCGTGGCGTTGACGGTCGAGCGGATGCCGCCGCCGGCGTTCGTGATGTCGACGTACGAGCGGCCCGCGAGCTTCATCTGGAACTCGCCGGCGCGGTGGCCGCCGAAGATCATGTGCGTGTGGCAGTCCACGAGCCCCGGCGTGACGAGCCGGCCGTTCGCGTTCATCGGCCGCGCATCCGGGTGGTGGCGGAACAGGTCCGCCGCCGGCCCCACCTCGAGCACGCGGCCGTCGCGGAACACGATCGCGCCCTTCGGGAAGCGCAGCACCTCGCGCCCCTGGGCGTCCGGCGTCACCACCTCCGACGTGTTGTGGAGGATCAGGTAGGCGGTGCGCCCGGCGACGGGCTTGCTCGACGGATCGTGCGCGGACCAGTAGCTCATGCGCTCACGACGTCACGCCCGGCAGGTTCATGCCGGTCTTCTTCGCATGCGCGATGGCTTCGGGGTAGCCGGCGTCGGCGTGGCGCATGACGCCGGTGCCGGGGTCGTTCACGAGCACGCGCGCGAGCCGCTCGTCGGCCTCGGCGCTGCCGTCGCAGACGATCACCTGCCCCGCGTGGATCGAGTTGCCGATGCCCACGCCGCCGCCGTGGTGGACGCTCACCCACGAGGCGCCGCTCGCGGTGTTGAGCAGGGCGTTGAGGATCGGCCAGTCGGCGATCGCGTCGCTGCCGTCGCGCATCGCCTCGGTCTCGCGCCAGGGCGAGGCGACCGAGCCGGTGTCGAGGTGGTCGCGGCCGATCACGATCGGGGCCTTGAGCGCGCCCTCGCGGACCATGCGGTTGAAGCGCAGGCCCAGCCGGTGGCGCTCGCCGTAGCCGAGCCAGCAGATGCGCGCGGGCAGCCCCTGGAACGCGACGCGTTCCTGCGCGAGCGGGATCCAGCGGTGGAGCCGCGCGTCGTCGGGAAACTCCGCGAGCGCCGCCGCGTCGGTCGCGTGAATGTCGGCCGGGTCGCCCGACAGCGCCGCCCAGCGGAACGGGCCCTTGCCCACGCAGAAGAGCGGGCGGATGTACTCCGGCACGAAGCCGGGATACGAGAACGCCTCCGCCTCGGGCAACCCGCCTTTCGCGGCCTCGCCGCGCAGGTTGTTGCCGTAGTCGAACAGCACCGTGCCCTTCGCCTTCATGGCGAGCAGCGCGCGTACGTGCGCGGCCATCGACTCGCGGGCGCGCTGCACGACCTCGTCCGGCCGCGAGCGCCGCGCCTCGGCGACCGCTTCGAGCGTCATGCCCGCCGGCACGTAGCCGTGGAGCGGGTCGTGCGCGCTCGTCTGGTCGGTCGCGGCATCGGGCACGAGCCCGCGCTTCACCAGCTCGGGCAGCACCTCGGCCGCGTTGCCCACCAGCCCCACGCTCAGCGGCTGCTTCGCCGCCTGCGCCTCGCGGCACCAGAGCAGCGCCTCGTCGAGCGAGCGCGTGACGCGGTCGCAGTAGCGCGTCTCGACGCGCCGCCGGGCGCGCGCCTCGTCGACCTCGACCGCCAGGCACACGGCGCCGTTCATGGTCGCGGCCAGCGGCTGCGCGCCGCCCATGCCGCCCAGGCCCGCCGTGAGCACGAGCCGGCCGGCGAGCGAGCCGCCGAAGTGGCGGTCGGCGCACTCGGCGAACGTCTCGAACGTGCCCTGCACGATGCCCTGCGAGCCGATGTAGATCCACGAGCCCGCGGTCATCTGGCCGTACATGATGAGGCCCTGCTTCTCGAGCGCCCAGAAGTGCTCCCAGGTGCCCCAGCGCGGGACCAGGTTCGAGTTCGCGATCAGCACGCGCGGCGCGTTCGGGTGCGTGCGGAACACGCCGACCGGCTTGCCCGACTGGACGAGCAGCGTCTCGTCGTTCCCGAG
>CAZIXL010000563.1:0-2803 GCA_964542885.1 uncultured bacterium | reverse complement strand
CGACGCCGAGCAGGTACGCCTCGAGCGCGAGTCGCGTCGCCAGCGTGAGCTTGCCGCGCGGCGAACGGAACACCTTGAAGCGGCCGCGCCAGGTCCGCCCGCCCCACTTCAGGCGGCCGGCGGCGCCGTCCTCGAAACGCGCATCGCCGATCCAGAGCGTGTCGCTCGCGTGCAGCACCGCCAGCGGCACCGCGCGCGGCCGCCCGATCGGCTCGACCAGCAGCTGGGTCCCCGACGCGCGCACGCGCACGGGCTCGCGCAGCTCCATCGTGCGCACCGCGCTCCCCTCAGGCCACGACAGAGTGGCCGCGTCGACGGGCGTCACGACGAGCGAATCGGCGTCGACGGCGAGCCCGATCTCGAAGCCGGGCCCGCCCGTCGCGGCGGTCGTGGCCGGCGACGGCGCGGGCGCGAGGGTGGTGGCGGCGATTGCGGCGAGCAGGGCGAGCGCGCGCAGGGGCGCGAGGGATGGCGTCACGTCGTCTCCGCTCCGGGCACGGCGCCCGGCGTGAGGTGTCCCAGGACGGCGGGGTGCGCGGCCCCGGTGGCGCCGGGTACGTTGCCCGGCTCTCCCGACAGCGTGAGATGCGCGAGCAGCGCGAAGGCGAGCGCCTCCTTCGATTCCGGCGCCACGCCCAACTCGTCGAGGCGGCGCACCGTCACGCCGTCGAGCCGGCGCCGCAGCGCCACCATGAGCGTGGCGTTGCGCACGCCGCCGCCGCTCACGTAGACCGCGTCGACGCCTCGCGGCGACAGGAAGCGCCCGATCGCGTCGGCGACGGTCACCGCGGTCAGCTCGGCCGCGGTCGCGAGCAGGTCCTCGAGCGTGAGGCCGAGCTGGTCGCCGATGTCGCGCAGCCGCGCCGCGTACGCGTCGCCGAAGCGCTCGCGGCCGGTCGAGCGCGGCGGCTCCATCTGGAAGAACGGGTCGGCCAGCAGTTCCTCGAGCAGGCCCTCGTTCACGCGCCCGTGCGCGGCGAGCTGCCCACCCTCGTCACGGTGCGAGAGCCCCCCGGTGTGGACGCGCATGAGCCCGTCGAGGACCGCGTTGCCGGGCCCCGTGTCGAACGCGACGACGCCGTCGAGCGCGCCGCCCTTCGGCAGGTGCGTCACGTTCGCCATGCCGCCCAGGTTCAGCAGCACGCGCGCCTCGCGGTCGGAGCGGAAGCGCCACCAGTCCGCGACCGGCACGAGCGGCGCCCCTTCCCCGCCGGCGGCGGTGTCGCGCGTGCGGAAGTCCGAGACGACCGCGATGCCGGTGCGTTCGGCGAGCACGGCCGCCGAGCCCACCTGCAGCGTGAGCGCCCGGCCGCCGTTCGCGGCGCGCGGCAGGTGGCGCACGGTCTGCCCGTGCGAGCCGATCGCCACGACGTCGGCGGCGCGCACCTGCGCGGCCGCGAGCAGCTCGAGGACCGTCTCCGCGTACGCCTCGCCGAGCGCGGCGTCGAGCCGCATGAGCCGCTCGAGCGGAAGCGCGTCGGACGACGCCACCTCGAGCACCTCGCGCCGCAGCTCGTCGGCGAACGGGCGCTCGCGGTACGCGACCACCTCGCCGGTCGCGGCGATCCCGGTGCCGCGGAAGCGGACGAGCGCGGCGTCGACGGCGTCGGCGGACGTCCCGGTCATGAGCCCGATCAGCAGCCGCTCCGGCTGCTCGCGGTAGCGCCTCAGGCGAGCGAGGGCATCGGCGGTCGTCGTCATGCGTTCATCTCCTTCCGGCGAGCTGCGCCACGCGCGAACCGGCTTCGGCGACCGCCTCGGCCGCAGTCGCCTCGCCGCGCATCGCGCGCCCGATCTGCCCGGCGATCGCGCCGGTCATCTCGGCCCATGCGGGATGTGCACGCGCGAACCGCGCGCGGCCGGCTTCGGCCGCGAGCGCCGCCTCGTGCGGGTGCGCACGGAACCACTCGAGCGTGTCGGCCCCGGCGTTGGCGGGCGGCGCCCCGCCCGCGCGCGCGAACGCCTCGACGGCGTCCTCGGGGCGCACGAGCGCGCGCGCCAGCCGCAACGCGTGCTCCTTGTGGCGTGAGCGCGCGAAGCTGGCGAGCAGGGTCACCTCGCCGTAGGGCGCGTCCGGTCCCTTCGCGGTCGCGGGCACCGGCACCGGGCCCGCGCCGAAACGCAGGCCGGGCGCCTCGCGCGCGAGCCGCGTGCCGTAGCCGGCGTCGGCGAGGCGGAGTCCCAGTCGGCCGTTCGCGAACGCCGCGTCCAGCGCCGGGAGCGAGTCGCGCGAGCCGGCGTGGCGCAGCTTGAGCAGGAACGCGAGCGTCTCGACGTTGGGCGCCGAATCGAAGCATGCCGAATCCGCGGCCGGCCCGAGCACGGCACCGCCGTTCGCCCACGCGTACGACAGGAACTCCGCGACGACCGCCGCCGAGTCGCCGTCCGCGAGGCCGTAGCCCCGGACGCCGCGACCCAGGCGCTGCACGCGCGCGGCGGCGGCCAGCAGCGCGTCCCACGTCGGCGGCGCCTTCGCCGGGTCGAGCCCCGCACGCGCGAACAACTCCGCGTTCCAGAAGAGCCGCCGCG
Source organism: uncultured bacterium (assembly GCA_964542885.1). Classification (GTDB taxonomy): domain Bacteria; phylum Eisenbacteria; class RBG-16-71-46; order RBG-16-71-46; family RBG-16-71-46; genus CAIXRL01. The sequence continues at coordinate 274 of CAZIXL010000563.1, read as the reverse complement.
GGGAGACGTGCCAGGGCATGCCGTAGAGCGCGTCGCCGACCCGGCAGGCCTCCCAGCCGACGAGCGAATCGCGCTGGTCGGCGACCCCTGCGCTCCAGTCGCTCAGCGCACCGGTGCCGAGCAGCCCGCGCATGAGACCTCCCGGCATCTCGCAGAGGTCGGGCGGCTCGCCGCCCGCGAGCGCGGCCGCGACGCGCGCCGGCAGCGAGTCGGCGGGCACCGTCTCGAGCTTCACGCGCACGCCCGGGTTCGCGGCCTCGAACCGCGCCACGAC